>NZ_JBVBUV010000074.1:0-18544 GCF_057445395.1 Litorivivens sp. | reverse complement strand
GATTCGGTACTCCCGATCGGCGGCACTTACTTGCTCGATACAGCCGGTAGCATTGAGCATGGCACCAATATTCGCATTGTCGTCTGTTTGCACTGCCGCGCCACTGAGCAACTCGTGCCACTGTTCAAGATCTGCTTCGGCCTTTGCGTTTTCTGAACTGTTACCGGACGTACACGTAGGCAGGGAGACCGAAACGGTGCCCTGCTCATCTTTGGTCTGGGTTGCCCCCTTGCCGACTTTTACCCCATTGGCACCATCCGAATAGCAGCTGGCTACCTGACGATTAATATTGATCCGATCGACCATATCCTGCACCAGCGTCAGCGCCTGAAGACGCTGCACCGCTTCGGTTTCCTGCTGAACTGTGCGTACCACCAGGCCGGCCGCACCCATCAGAGTAACCAGTGACACCACCAGCGCCACCAGGATCTCGATCATGGAATAGCCTGCAGCTTTAGGTCTCGATCCAGCCATCAGCACGCCCCCGCTTTGGTTTCAGTTTTGCCTGTTGGCGATACTTCAACACAGTGTTTCTTGGCACTGGAACCCGATGGCGGGCTGATAGTTATTGCCACCGCAGCACTGTTACGCCGCCCATCACTTCGAAAGCTCAACGCCGTGCTGCCCGCCATGGTGACACCATCAATCGCCCCATGGGTTTCCAAGGTCTGCGTATTACCGTTTGCGTCGACATAGCTGATAGACCAGCCCTTGTGCCAGGCCGCCGGACTGCCCGCCGGCGTTATGGTAACCACCCGATTGCGTTTAACAGCCTCACTGCGGGCCAGGCTCAAGGCTGATGTCAGATCAGCCGTTGCGCTGCGCACTCGCTGCGTGGCGATCATATTCTGAAAGGACGGCACGGCGATGGAAGCGATAATGGCGACGATGGACAGCGTCACCAACAACTCCATCAAGGTGTAACCCCGGAGGCTGCGCTTTACTTCCAACACCGGTCGCCTCCCGCATCTGTCTTGGCGCCCTGATTGTTTAGTGTCAAGGTACCGCAGGCGCTGTCACTGCTGGCCTGGGCGCCTTTTGGTGCAGCGGAAATCAGATATTGTACCGAGCCCGCCGGATCGGTAACGGTAAGCGTATAGTTGTCAGCCACCTCATCCGGTATAGCCATGCCCAGCGTGTCTTCAATGGCCGACGTAGATCCGCTGTCGATGGCGTAGCTGCGGTTGTCGAGAAAATAGCGCTCCTGCGCATTGGCCACTTCCAGCACGAAGCCAACCGCCGCAGCGCGGTTTGCCCGAACCACACTGTCGCGATAGCTGTTTACCGCAATGGTGCCGAGAATGGCGATCACAGCAACCACCACCATCAGTTCAATGAGGGTAAATCCTTTTTGTTTAGGAATCCGTTGCATGTACTTTCCCAAGAGTCAGTTAAGGCAATTATGAGGAGTATGCCAGTGTGCTGAAGCCGTGCATGGGAAAAGCGACGAATGGTTGATTTCTGCGACGAACGGCAACGGCTTCGGGCACTGGTTCACAAAACTCATGCAACGCGAGGTAGCGATCAGGCTCGTGGATAACGGTAGGGCTCAGCGAAGACGGGAATCCCCACCAGGAGAGTAAGTACACACCACGTGCAGTTACGGGTATTTGCGAGTATTGGGAATCGCGGGAGAAGGCTAGTCTAGCCCCCAATGACAACATTATTGGGGGCGTAACCATGATCTACCTGACAGAGCTAAATCCCGTCTGGCTAATGGCTGGCGTATTGGCGTTAAGCACACTCGCAGGCGTTATCTTGTCGCCAAAGGGACAGCGCCCCGCCATTCAGTCGCAAGACTGTTATGCGGTCCACTTCCGCCGCGCGCTGGAAAACACCTAGAAGACTTTTCGCAGACGCCAGAAGAAATCCGCTTCGGCATCTTCGAGCCGGTCTTCGTCACTGACATCCTTGCTCAGCGGGGTCGCCGCCACGATATCCATTGACAGCCCGTCGCCAAACTCTGTGGCCAGACGGATGCCGATATCGGATGCTGACTGACTGTCACCCAGATCACTGGACGTTTCGTTGAACCAGGCCGCGCCGTGTTCAATAAACACCGACGGCCGCCAGTCAAACCCCCACCAGTTGCGACGCGTGGTAACGTTCAGGCGCAGCAGATAACCCTCATCACCAATCAATGCACCCGGTAAATAGGCACTTAAGGAATACATGCCACCGAGCACATACTGCTGCTGCTGGGGTAACTGCTCGCTGGCAAATTGCCCCTTAAAGCTGGCACTCGCAACCCACTGCGGTGCATACCGCCAATGGTAATCCACGCTCGGGTGAAAGGTGAGAAAATCTGCGCTGCGCGCCGCTGGTACTACATCCGGTACTGAGCTCGATGGGTTCTGCGCCCGGAACTCGTCATAGCGGTCCAAGGTACCACCGTCGCCGCCGAGGCCATAGCGCACTTTCAAACCGGCCTGCAGGGATGAGTCGCCACTTACAGGAACCGGACGACGTACATAATCAACGCCCAGCTCAGCCACCTGATAGGTTTCATCCAGTAACGGGTCAGAAAGCCCGTCTGCTTCTACCTTGGTGTCCACATGTTCTAATCGCTGCGACAGACTGATACCCGCCAGTGGCGTGCTGTACAGGTACTGCTTGCCGGTAAGGGCCATTTCGCTGACTTCGCCGTCGGTGCCGCGTTCAGTGGTTTGGCTGCTTGCGGGCGTGCAACCCAGAATCAGTAATGTGCAGCTGCCCTGGGTAGTTTGCACAGACTCCACGGTACTTTTGTACTCAACGTGGGCCAGTTCTATGCCATACAGGCCAAACGTAAAAGGATGGTCCAGTGAAAATTTCAGCTGGTCGAGGTCGCTGCCCAGGCGGGAGCCACCCAAATCAGAAAAAGCGTGCTGGTACGCCAGTGTGGCCTGCGTTCCCGACGCGAAGTTGTGTTGCAACCCGGCAATCCCGTAGTAACGGCCAGCAAACCGACTACCCCGATTATTCAGCTCGAGAAAGATATCAGTGGCGTCGTGGTCGGCAACCGGCTCAGGCTCCAGCACCAGCGTTGCCTGATTGCCGTCGAGCACTTCAAAGTGCGTTCGGTAATTTACTCCCGAGCGCTCCGAACGAATATTGGCGAGCTCACGCGCGTTGTAAAACTCTCCCAAGGTCAGATCAGAGTCGCCGCGCAAACCGACAAAATACGGTGTAATGCTTTCACTGCCCTCAACACCAGCTAACTCATACTCGCTGATAAAAACAGAGACAGTTGTTCCCTCTCTAAAATACAGCACGCGCGTCAGAATGTTACCGTCATCGTAATAGGCGCGCGTTAATTGCTTGATAAATTCAGAGGGCACAGCGGCCTCGGCAATCATTGCACGAACCGCTTCGGCATCGAGTTTTTGATTGCCGTAGACACGAATCGTTGTGCCCGCGATATCCCCTTGAATGCCTAATGTGTTCGACACCCCGCGCTTCAATTCATAATAGGAAGCCTCGTCCGCCAGAACTGGCGGCAGTACCGGAGGTAAATCGATTGCCATTACGCGTATTCCCCTAAGATAATTTTTAAAAGTCTGCGAGCTATTGCGATGACACCTAGCGTGTCATCGCATTGCGCTGAGCCTGCGGTGCAACAATCAAGACCGCTCGCCGGTTGCGCTCACTGCCCGCTTCACTATCTTCCGCAGCGACCGGGTCGGACTCACCGTAGGCTTTTACTTCCATGCGGTCGACAGAGATCCCATTTTCCGCAAGGTAATTGGCAACAGCGCGCGCTCTATTCAGCGAGAGTTTTTCGTTGTATGGATCGCTTCCTCTGGTATCAGCGTGGCCGGCAATAATAATCCGACCGTCAGACTGCGCGTTAAGTAATACCAACGCACGCTTGAGAATAACCTTACCCTCTGGCGTCAATTCTGCGCTGTTCGTGTCAAAGCGAACACCCTCCAATTCCAGGTGGGCAGTGGTCAGCAAGTCACAGCCATTCGCCAATACTTTGCTGCCCGGCTTGGACATTGGGCAAAGATCATCGCTATCACAAACGGTATCGGCGTCGCCGTCACTGCAACGCTCGGCAGCCGAGGCTTGTTCGTCAACACGCTGCAGCGCCATTTGATCACGGCCGTTTGAACCGTAAAAGCCTTCGCCACCCAAACCGGGCAGCGGCGCATCAGAAATATTGCTGCCGAGCAGATCTGCGATTACACCGCCACCGTCACTGCCAAGCGCATCTTCAAGACTGCCGCCGGTGATATCACCAACCACACCGTCAAGCGGTGAAATAACCGGATCGAGTACAGTCAGCAAGGGACCCGTAGCTGGCTCCAGGCCTTCGACAATTGGCTCAAGAAGGTTATCAACGGGATCGGTAATTGGGTCCAGCGTGGTGTCGATCACATCAACAAGACCACCCAGGCCTGAGCCATCACTGCTGCCGCCATCGGTGCCCGCATCGCTGCTACCGCTGCCCAGCAAATCATTAATCACGCCGTCGCCATTGCTGGTATCACCATCACCGCTGGTGGTCAGCGCATCGCTGAGACTGCCACCCGTAGTATCGCCAACAACGCCGTCCGCCGGCGCAATCACCGGCGACAGACCATCCACGACCGGTTCAGTGACCGGCTCGAGGGCTTCAACGACTGGGGCCAGCACCGCATCAACGGGATCGGTAATTGGGTCGAGGGTGGTGTCTACGGCATCAACAAGACCGCCTAGGCCAGAGCCGGAGCCATCACTGGCACCGCCATCGCTGCCCGTTTCGGAACCACTGCCCAGCAGGTCGTTAATCACACCATCACCGTTGCCGGTGTTGCTGTCACCACTAGTGGTCAGCGCATCACTCACACTGCCGCCAGTTACGCCGCCAACAACGCTATCCACCGGTTCGATAACCGGAGCGGCGCCCTCAACGATTGGGGTGGTCACAGGCTCCAGTGCCTCAACGACTGGGGCCAGCACCGCATCAACGGGATCGGTAATTGGGTCTAGGGTAGTGTCTACTGCATCAACAAGACCACCCAGGCCAGAGCCGGAGCCATCACTGGCACCGCCATCGCTGCCCGTTTCGGAACCACTGCCCAGCAAATCATTAATCACACCATCACCGTTGCCGGTGTTGCTGTCACCGCTAGTGGTCAGCGCATCGCTGAGGCTGCCACCCGTGGTATCGCCGACAACGCCGTCCACCGGTTCAATCACCGGCGACAGACCATCCACCGCCGGTTCAGTGACCGGTTCGAGGGCTTCAACTACCGGTGCCAGTACCGCATCAACTGGGTCGGTAACCGGATCCAATGTGGTGTCTACGGTATCGACCAGACCACCCAGGCCTGAGCCGGAACCATCACTGGTACCGCCATCACTACCCGTGCCAGAACCACTGCCCAACAGGTCGTTAATCACGCCATCGCCATTGCTGGTATCACCATCACCGCTGGTGGTCAGCGCATCGCTGAGGCTACCACCCGTGGTATCACCTACAACGCCGTCCACCGGTTCAATCACCGGCGACAGACCATCCACCACCGGTTCAGTGACCGGTTCGAGGGCTTCAACTACCGGTGCCAGTACCGCATCAACTGGGTCGGTAATCGGATCCAATGTGGTGTCTACGGCATCGACCGCGGGGGCCAAGCCCTCACCGGCAGGCTCACTGATTGGTTGTGTCGGGGAGGTTTCATCGCTACCTGTGGTATCTGAACCACCAAGCAGGTCGTTCACCACTCCATCCCCATCGCCGGTGTTGCCGTCACCGGTGGTGGTAAGTGCATCTGTGACACTACCGCCAGTCACGTCAGTGGCCAAACCATCAACAGGGCTAGTAACTGGTTCAGTAGTTTCCAGCAGGGGATCGGTGACCGGCTCCAGCGCCTCTACTGCTGGTGCCAGCGCTGAATCAACAGGGTCGGTTATCGGGTCCAGACCAGTGTCAACGGTATCTACCAACGGCGTAAGGCTTTCACCCGCCGCGCTACTAAATGGCGCAATTGGCGAGACATCGCCCGACTCCGACGAAGTACCTGATCCACCCAATACGTCACTGACAGCGCCGTCGCCATCACTGGTATTGCCATCACCGGTTGTCGTTACAGCATCTGTAACACTGCCGCCGGTGAGGTCTGCAGCCAAGCCATCTACCGGGCTGGTTGCCGGGTCAAGCGTCGTCAATACCGGCTCGGTCACCGGCTCCAGCGTCTCAATAACAGGTGCTAATGCCCCATCAACGGGGTCAGTAATAGGATCTAGGCCAGTATCGACTGCTTCAACCAGTGGCGACAGGCTATCGCCCAGCGGTTCGCTCACCATTTCAATCGGTGAGGTATCCTGAGTCTGACCAGACGTGCTATCAGAACTACCCAACAAGTCATTGACTACGCCATCACCGTTCGCCGCATTCTGGTCATTACTGGTGGTCGTTGCGTCCTCGACACTGCCACCAGTAAGGTCTTGAACAGCTCCTTCGACAGGGAAGGTCAGCGGTTCTGCTACTGTAGTTAAAGGGTCTGTAACTGGTTCCACTGCCTCAACAATCGGTGCAATGGTTGAATCCACAGGATCTGTAACCGGATCCAGCGTAGTATCTATCGTATCAACCAAGGGAGCGATGCTCTCTCCCAATGGCTCAGTAACCGGCTCTAACGGGGAGACTTCATCAGCCTCGCTGCCAGCTGTCGCTTCACTATCCATCAGTAATAAGTCTGCTTCACTGTCAGGTGACAGCAGCAGGGGCGAGACCGGATCAAGTGCAGGCTCAACGGGCGCCAGCAACGTATCAACGGGCGCAATGACTGTTTCATTAACACCAGTAGGTGCCAGCACCTCCGACGTACCCAAAGACTCGCTTAAACCACCCAAAAGTTGGCCGTGACTCGCTGTCGGAAAAACCGAAGCGAATAAAATTGCGTAAACCAACCTTTCGACTCTTGGCCGACGACTCTTCATGCCCCCTAAACTCCCGCCGCCTATGCGACTTTGAGGATTAATTTTTTCAGTGTGTTATTAGAACAGTCAATTAATGAGACTTTTTCATCTTCTATGCTAACAGTGAAGCGGTGTTGCGATCTATCGGCGGCTTAATGAAAGTTGTCGTTTTGCGAACTGTTTTTATAACAACCTTGAATGCCAGCGCACGAATCGGACGCCGCATAAGCATCTAAAAGCATCTAAAAGCATCTAAAAGTAGCCAAGTCACCGATTCGACTCATCCAGCCAAACGAGCACATATGTTATGGATTTGCAGACAAAAACTCGCCAAGCTGACGAGCAACGCCGGAACAGGCCGCCGAGAGGGTGGGGGCAATAAGGGGTATGGGAACAATTACAGCCGGGATGTAGGACGTGCCACTTGCCTCTACAGCGATCTTGCCCATAGATTTGAGGGTTTGCATATCCCACACCACGGCTTCGTACTCGGCGTCTTCCTCCCACCACAGAAGCCCAACGCAGGCACCACCGCCGGCACCAACACTGCAGGATAGGCTCCCGCCGTCTTCGCCTCGGCGAGTAACTCCGTCCAGCCAGACGATATAACGCGTACCGGACTGCTGCAGACGGTCAGCTATAACAGGCTCTTTAAGACGCTCTGCCAGCGCTTCCGCCGTACGTGGAGCCATTCGAGGCTGAAACCAGGGAAACATTTCATCCATAAACTTTCGCTCGGACTTCACTGGCAATTTCTGGCGAACTAGCGAGTTATACACACACCGCGTGAAATCGGCCTCGGTCTGGTGTCGAAAGTTCTGACGTCGGCCGAGCACTACAATGGTCTCACCCTTCTTTAACACTCCAACAGGAGCGTTGCGTAACTGCTCCACTGATGAACTGACGCAGCCGCCGAGCCAAACCACCATGCACAACAACAGTACGCGACGCATCATTGCACGGCCCCAATACTCGCTTGCAGATGCTTTTTAACTACCTTTTGCTTTGGGTAGTTGAGCACAATGGCAGCAGCGGCATCGCGCATGGCGCGGCGGCTCGCTTCTCGCATCGCGTTGCTGGCTGGCTTTCCCGATTTTTCGTCACGACCATAGGCGGTAAATGGCCACGTATGCACTATCCGGTTTTTGGGCTGCGCCAACTCCAACCGGTATTTAATCCACACTTCGTAAAAGTCGGTTTTGCTCATGCCCGGCGTGCTGAACTGAAAATCTGTCATGGTCGGCGTGATCACCAGGGCATCTTCCGGTATCTCGTCTTTGTCGGTTGCTACCGTCAGGTTCTGGAATAGCCCACGAAAAACTGTCTCAAAAAGTTGAGTATTGGCACCGCGAAAACGGATTGTCCATTCACCACCGTGTTCTGGTTTCTGCTTGTGCACCGCATTGCGCAGTTCGTCAGGGAGATAGAGAACCACTGTGGCCGGCAGCTTGCTGATCACCGGCTCCGGAAAGGATTCCTCCAGTGTCACCTGGTGACTGCAGCCGGCCAGTAACGTTAGAAGAATGATTGCGCAGATACGTCGCATTATTGCTCCAGGGTTTGCAAACCGACAAAGGTACCGCCGTTTTGCTGACACAGCGCTCGCATCAGCATGGCAAAACGCACGCCCGTGGGCCGGATACCATTGCGCGCAAATTGCACCGGAAACCCAACCGCATGAATGCGCACTTGAGGTTTCCCGTCTGACCCGCGCGGATTAATACGCGCAACGGTATCCAACACCGACTGAATTGAATTACCGGTAAATTCATCGCCAAACACATAAATACTGATCTTTTTGTCCTCAGCATAAAACGCGCGTATGGCTCGAGTGATACCTTCCACTGGGCTCGAATTTGAAAAAGGCTGCCAGCTTGCCATCCGACTGATAATGGCTTTACGACGCCCCGGCGTATCCGGAATCCAATCTCCCGCATACTGGCTGAACATGTAATCCCCCATGTCATTCATAATCTGCAACCCCTTCACTTTAGGATACAGATCGAGTGTTTCGGTCATCTTTTTAATAACCGTGGGCCAGGCGTAGCCGTGCATACTGCCCGAGGTATCGATAACAAAAATGATGTATTCGCTATCCACCGGGATACCGCCCACCGAATCGCTGGGGCGGCGTGCGCCACTGGCATAGAGACGCTTCATCTCATCCGTCAATTGCTGTCGCGCCAGCGCGAGGCGGTTTTCTATCGCCGATGCCGCTTCCGCTTCCAGCTGCGCATCTGCCCGCTCCGCCTCCAGTGCCCGCGCCTGTGGCCGCATACTCGCCAGGGTTTGCTCGGCCTCGGAAAGGCGTTTGCCCTCTGCCGCCAGTTTCTGCTCCAGACTTTCCAGCTTGGCATCCAGCTGGGGTAATTCAGCGGCCAGTTTTTCCGCCATTGCCTGCAGGCCGATGCCTTGCTCCACAATCTTGGTTGGCTCCGCAATTTTGGTCAGCACCAGCAGCAATACGATGGCACCAAAACCACAGCTGATCGCATCTAGAAAGGATAGACCAAAGACCTCTGTTTCGCGCCGACGTCGCCTCATGGCCAAGCCTCCGACGGGCTCATAAACACGCCACCACTGGTGCGCGCCAGTTGCCAGTAGGTACTGGCGGCCAGTGGGTCACCTTCCATCGGAAACAGGATCACATTCACTGGCACCGATTTGGGCAGGCGGCTCACTGCGGTGGTAAACAGTCGCAAGCGCTCTCGGCCGGAAACGCCACCAGTCTGCGAAGCGCTGACATCCTGGGTGGGCAAACCGTCAATAATCAGAAACACATTGTCCGGCGCCGGATCGAGTGTTTGTAAAGCGCGAAAGGCGAGCTCCAGGCTGGTGCCGTTGGCCGGAATTGTTCGGCGTAAATTGCTAACGGCTTCGGTCAAACGTTTTCCTTGATCCGTGGACTGCCACTTGCCCTCGGTACCCGGTAGTGCCGCCTCAAGTTTGGTGTTGAAGTGGTATATCTGAAAACTGGCGGTTACCGGTACCTGGGTAGTAATCCAGTCGACGGTGTTAAGCGCGCGCTGCCATTTGGGCGACGCCAGCTTGCGTGCGTCACTCATGTTACGGCGCCGAATCACATCCACCACCTTATCGCCGAGCATAGAGGCTGAGCTGTCCAGCAGAATCAGGATGCGCTCGCCGTCGACACTGAGTCCGGTCAGGTACTGGCGTCGGCCCTCGCCGGCAAATGCACGCGTGGCGTCGCCATCACCTTTTTCTTCGCGCAGGGAGTTAACCTGTTTTTCAATGGCTTTGAGTTCCTGCTTCAGCGCTTTGATATTTTTTTCGCGGATCCGAACCTCTTCATCACTGTCGTCTTCCTGCTCAATGATATCTTTGAGGCTCGCCATTTCACGCTTGGCGGCTTCGCGCTGTTGTTCCGTTTCCTTGAGCGCAGCGGTCAGAGCCGCCAACGCGCTGCGTTTTTCCAGCACCTCCTCTTCGAGCAGACTCAGGTTCTGGGCAATATCCCTGTGTTTTCCGGTAGCACGCACTTCGCTGGCGTGATTGATGATCATAAAGATGAGGATCACCGCGCCCAATCCACACGACATGGCATCCAGAAAGGACATGCTGAACTGTTCCATGCCACGGCGCCGGCGCATGTCAGTCTCCGTCGCTCACCCGAATAAAGACATACTCGCAACCGGCAACCTGTAAGCGGTCACCCACCTGCACCGGTAGTTGTGTGAGTGGACGATTGTTCAACAATAGAGGTTCGGCAGTATTGGCCTGCAACACCCAACCCGCCGTATCACGTTTCGCTCGCACTGGTGCAGGCAAGCGCGATGCGCTCAGCGGGGTTGCTACGCCATCACACAGAATATGCGTGGGACTGCCTCCCCCGGTGTTTGTATTGGCGGTGTTTGAATTGGTGGTGTTTGAATTGGTGTTAGTTGCCGAGTCATTCGAAAGCGAAGAGGTGTTCCGCCCAGCATCAAGGGTCAGCGCTTTAACCCAAACCGGGGCAGAAGCCTCGGAGACCAGCTGCGCTTGAAGCGCGAGGGCGTTACGTGGCAGCGCCGAGTCGTCCAGCAGCAGACACTGACCACGCTGGCGCAAGCGGTCAACCAGTCCCGGCAGCAGGTTCAGGCGGTGACTGAGTACCACCGGCCCCGTTGCTTCTTCCACGGCAACCTCAAGCGCTTGATAAACATCGTTCAAAGCTTTGATCAATTCATCTCGGTGCCAGTCTATGCGGTGGTCTCGCTGCCCGGCCGGCAGATTGACATTGACGCGGTCGGCTGTGTTGAGTGAGGCCAGCAGGCTCGGCAGGCGATCATAGAGGCGCTGTTCGCTGGCCGCTTCGTGCAAGGGGTCAAACCGGGTTTCCTGCAAAAATTGCGCAGACAACTGCCGAATGCTCTGCTCTTCACACCAACGCCAACCGGGAGCATTGAGTTCACGTGCACTGTTCAATGCCAGTCGTTGATCCAGCACGAGGTCGCTGCAATACAAACGATGCCGGGTAATATCGAGATAGCGCAATGCACCGTTCGACGGTGTTACACCCGCGCAGGCCACCACTGACTTTTCGGCAACGCCGGCAACGCTGACACCGCAACTCTGGGCAATGCCCAACAGCAACGCCAACCGTTGTCCGCCAAACTGCTCCGGTACCAGCAGTAGCGTTTCCGCCTCGGGATTACCCGCGGTTGCCAACAGTTGCTGCAGATAAAACCAGGCAATATCGGCGTGACTGCGGGCGCGACCTGCCGGCCGATTCAACGCCTGCTGGTCCAGATGCTCCCAAAACTGGTCAAAGGTAACACGCGGATTAAGCCGCGCCTGACGGCGCGCAGCGTCGCCGGTTAAAAACTCGTTGTTTTGCAATACCGCCAGTGCCGGTGAGTCGAGCACCAGAGTTTCGTTGTCAAACAGCCGCAGGGCTATATCATTCAGTTCAAGGATGCGCATCACTGACTCTGCAGATTTTGTATTAGCCCACGATCACAGGCGGTTTGCGTATCCAGCACTAGCCGCTCTTGCAATAACTGCAATTGATACAGAGCAAACATCAATACGATGGAGAGAATCAGGGCAATCAGGGTGGAGTTAAAGGCCAGTCCGAGACTGGCGGTTACCCCGCTGATATCACCTTCAATGGCTTTGTGCGCCATGCCGAGCGCATCGCCTATACCGCGCACGGTACCAATAAAGCCGATTGAAGGAATCGCCCAGGCAATGTATCGGATCATCGACAATTCCGCTTCCAGACGTTCAATTTCCGCATCACAGGTTTGGGCCACCGCATCAGCTACGTTCTGAATATTGCGGGTGGAGCGAAAACGGCGCAGTGCGGTAAGCAGGGTGCGCGGATAAAGATAGCTTCGATCTGGTTCTGGCAGCGCCTCAATAACGCGTGCATGATGGCGCGCATCGTCGGGCAGTATAGTCTCTCCTTCTGCCAGCTGTATCAGGTTCTGATTGAGTTGTTCGCGCTGACGGGTAACCGCCTGGGCTTTCATCGCCAGCAAGGCGATGGCCCAGAAAAGAAGTATGAAACAGGTCTCCTGCTCAAAATCACGAATGATGACCAGCATTGAACGCTCCGGTTGATAATCCGGATTCTGCTCAATCATCAGTTGCTGCTCCTGTTCGATCAGACGCGCCTCGGGACGTATCACTGTGACATAGGCGGTGTGCACCACCAAAACGGAAATTAGCAGCGCAAACAGCTGATAGAGAAATTCGTTGGACAATGTTGTTTTCATCGTTGCGTCCGTTCAGTTAGTCCTTGCCGTGTTCAGATATCGGCGGGCAGGCTCAAGATGGTATCGGCCAACACCTCTTCGCTGGGTTTGAATTCGCGCACCACCGGTGCTTCGCGGCGCTGTTCACCACCTTTTCCGGCGGGCTCGGCACCATCGAGCTGCAGCTCATAGGCCTGTGGCGATTGTGCCTCCCCCTCGCGGTCGGTCGCTGGCGTGTCGCCACGATCCAGCTGCTGAGCCAGTGCTGCCAATGGAAAATACAACAGCGCCAACCATCGTTTCATTGCGCCGCCTCCGCAAATCGGGCCAGACGAAAGCCCACATCGTCACGGCCCTCGGCACCAGAGTCGCGGTATACCAGCCGTAATTCAGTTATACGGCCGTGGCGCCAGCTGGCACCTCGAATGGTATGCAGCTTGCCACTACCGATGCCCAGTGGATCGGTTTCCACACTGGTGGAAACTTCAACACTGTAGTGATCGTTCATCCATTCACTGACGTTACCACCCAGATCAAAAAGACCCGTTGGGTTAGGGTCAAACTTACCTACCGGCGCGGCGGCAACGTAACCATCGTTGTAGCTGCTAAGGGTTTTGTCGACCACGCCCTGCGCAGAAATATCCGCATAGTTTCCGGCACGACCGGTCGGTGGCATGGTATTGCCCCAGGCGTACTGCCGCTCTTCCCGACCCGCGCTGTAACGCGCGGCCCACACCCACTCGGCTTCCGTTGGCAAACGGTAGCCGGTATTAACCGGTGTAATCAATTTGCCATTGCGATAGGCCTCGGGCAATCCGTCGCGTTTGCTGAGCCAGTTGCAAAAGGCTATCGCGTCGTCCCAGCTGACCCGAGCCACCGGGTAGTTGTCGTTGTCGAGTGTGGTTCTCTGCACAATGCCGGAGGAGTGTTCGGCACGAAACTGACGAAACGCCGCGTTGGTAACTTCGGTGGTAGCCAGATAGTACATGCGCGTGAGCTTGATATCCCGCTGCACTTCGTTGGCCTGTCGCCCCTGCGCCCGACGCGGCGACCCCATACTGAAGCTGCCCGGCTCTATGCGGATTAGTTTATCCCCGGTAGAAGTTTCTACTGTTTCCGGAAAGCGCGCCAGATAGGCTTCCCGGTCTGTCAGCAGGCGCACATCAAGCTGTTGTTGATAGCCGCCGCGCGGCGTTACCGTGCGCGTGACTGTCGCGTAACCCGACTTTTTGATTTCGAAGCGATGAGCGGTGGCTGTCAGTTGCACGGTCTGATTGGCGCGGCCACGCAGAATACCGTCAATATAAAGCAGCGCGTCTGCCGGAACTGTCCGCACCAGCACCTCGCCGACGACTGGCTGCATCGTGGCACTCAGGGATTCTTCCGCGCCACTAGCCACCGATACCGTGCGCACTGTGTTGGCATAGCCAGCTTTGCTGAGCGTGATCTCGACCGGAACGTCGGGACGCAGTTCAACAGCAAGCGGCGACAGCCCCTGGTATTCGCCGTTGACCATCACCCGCGCACCCGCCGGCTTGCTCGTCACGTTCAAGGTCGCATAGCGGCGCTGCAGTTTTACAGGCGGCAGGGTTTGCGCGGTATTGGCTTCGGTAATAATCGAATAGGCCCAATCTTCGTAGCCTGGCAATGACAGCCCGAGAACGTGTTTGCCTGGCATTATTTCTGCGGTGATACCGCTGTCGCTGGTCTGCCCCACCGGCTCACCATCAACGGTCAGGGTGGCGCCGGAGGGCACCGACTGCAGCGTGACGTCTGCCCAGAGCGGGTCGAGCGCCACATGAAGCCGCTGTTGACGTCCCAGCCCTTCGATCTCGACCTGCCCGGTAGCCTCCTGATAACGCGGTGCCCGAATAAGGTAGCTATAGCTTCCCGCGTTCAGCTCCAGTGCATTAAGCGGGGTGTAGCCGTGCGATGTATCCTGCAAGATAACCTGTGCTTCAGGCGGCGACGAGCTGACAGTCAGATACCCGGGCAGTTTTTCCAGTGAAAACTGAAACAGCGTTTCGCCTTCGGCAACAACCTGCAGCGGCGCTTCGAGATCGTGATACCCGGGCGTAGAAGCATGCACCGTGTAGGCGCCGGGGCGCAGCAGAAAATTGCCCCCCAGCGGCAAAACCAACCCGCCCTTCACCTGCAGGTGCTCGGCCTGCGGCTCAGTCTGGATTTTGATAGCTGTTGCAGTCAGCACAAACCATAGGCCAAACAGCAGCGCCACCAACAGCATCACTGCGCCGATCAACAGCGGGCGCAAAGGTCGACGCTGGCGGCCCACCGGCTCGGTCGGCGGCTGAAAGGTGGCTGGCTTGATGCTGTGGGGCTTGTTGTTATCCATTTTTAAAGTTTTTCTGTGCAGCGAATATCGATGGGGCCGAAGCGCTCAATGCCCGCTGGCACGGTAACGGTTTTACGCGCGTCCCGATAGCCCTCGCAGCGCCCTACAATCACGTAATCGCCAGGCGACAATAACAATTCCTTACGCTCAAACTGGCCGAGCCGCCCAACCCGGTAAACCATCACACTGGTGACATTGTCAGAGAGCAAACTGACGCGAACGTCGGTGTCCGCGCGAGCGATTGCCTCTTGCAGGGCAATTATCTGAGCCTGCAACTTTCGTCCGGGGCCAGGCACAGCCTGCGCGTCGCGCAGCAACTTTTTCGCGCTGTCCAGCACAGCGTTACTGAAAAGGCGATCCGGCTCATCAATCAGCGCCTGCACACGTGCATCCAGTGATTGCCGCTCGCGACTGCGGGCCAGGCCATCGTGTGCAAACGCAAGCGTGTTGTCGAGTTTCACAATCCGCTGGTAGTGGCTTACGGCTGTGCCCCAGTCTTCGGCGGCAGTAGCGCGTTCGGCGCGCTGTTTAAGCCGCGCAATCTCCGCCTGCAGCAGGCCGCGTTCCGTTTGTGCCAAACCCTCTACCACTGCAGGGTCATTTTTTTTGATGGCGTTGGCCTTCTGAAACTCGCGCTTGGCGGCCGCGTAATCACCAGCATCAAGCGCCTGCTGAGCTGTCGACAGAGTGATACGAAATTCCCAATCCTGCATGGCCTTGGCCAACCGCTGCATGCCCTCTTTCGCCGCAGCAGACTGCGGATCGAGTCGCAGCACTTCACGATAGAGCATCATGGCCTGATCTAACTGATCCTGCCGTTCGTGATTTTCAGCGGCGGCCATGAGCGTGAGTATCTGAGGCAAGTTTTGCGCCCGCTGCAGGCCAATACGCGCCAGTGCGTTTTCAGGGTGAATCGCCAACGCCAGATCAAAAGCCTTGGTCGCTTCTTCGCTGTTTAGCTTTTCCAGCGCGTCATAACCCTGCACCACGGTCGATTTCAGCACTGACTCCACCTGTCCGAGCAGGGTGCTGGCCTGGCCAAGCGCTTTTTGCCAATAGGTGGCCGCTGCATCAAATTCACGATTGCCGAAGTAGTCTGCGGCACGCTCATCGTTGACCACCACCTGCTGATAATCTGCCGACGCCCAGCGTTCTACAGCGAGCTTTTCCAGTTCAGCTCGACGCAATTGCAGGGCGTCGGCAATGCGCTGGGCCTTCTGCCGTCGCGCCAGCGTTTCTTCGGTATCCAGAGCAGGCTCCGGCTGCGCATTGGCAAGCTCCGCGCGCTCTGCAGGCTGTGCTGGCGACGACACCGGCATGTTGGTTACCGACGGCAGCGACCGCTCCGGTATCTGTGACGGCAGCCAAAACACAACGAGACACAATAGCAGCGTGATCAGCGCAACCGCAGGCCAGAAAAACGGGGCCTGCGCGACGGCGCGCGGCGGCGCCTGCTGCTCTGGCGGACGATGGGTAACCGGGGTAATGGTCTCCGGTTTATGCTGATCTGATGGCATTCCCGCTATTGGTCCTTCTCGGGAGACGAGGCTGGAGGCGCTGCGCTGGCAGGTTCAAACCCGGTTTCATTGGTATAGATCTTACGCAACAATTCACGCCACTCCTGGTACTGGGCTTCGGCAGAACCACTGAGAGTAACCGTTTTACCGTCCAGCTCGATGACACGTGGTTTAAGATCGCTGGACAGCGATTCACCGAGCTCTTTCAACGCTTCAATGTGCAGTTTTTTCTCGGCGCCTTTATCCAGCCCGGTCTTGAACAGGTAGCCGCCGCCAACCACGCCGGTATAGGCTGCGGCTGCCTGCGCGCTATTGCTGGCCTGCCCGGCCCCGTATATGCCGGCAACCACACCAACGGCGCCAGCGGCCATACGGGCGAGCGATTCTTTGCGCACTTTTTCCAGGTTTTTCGCTTCCTGATAGCTCGCCGCACGCCATTCGTCGTAGGGCGCCTGAATCTGCTCACCAAACAGGTAGTAGTGTTGATCAAGGGCATCCACCAAACGGTAGTCTCGATCGCGAATCGCATTAATACGCTGCACATTGGGGTCGCTGTCTGCCGGCAAACCACGCACGCGGTAGCGCTCCTTGTTCTTGCCCAAATAGCCGGCAAAAGCATCCGGAGCAAGGTCGTCCGCAAAACGCAGAAAAGCCAGCGTGCGGATATCGCGCAGCTGCTTTGAACTCAGCGCCTTGCGCTGCTTTAACAGATCGTTAGCCACGCGATTATAGAGATCTTGAAATGGATCTATCTGGGACGGATCGGCATCGCTATAACTCAGGCTGGCGGCCGTTTCGCGATAACTTTTGTCCAGCCAGACACGGCCGGAGGCGTCCACCGCACGCACCGCAATTTCCAGGTCACGACCGGTGGATTCGATAATACGGCCGGTGATGGTCAGCTCCGAGGAGGTATTTGGGCTGGGCACGACGCGCACCGGCCCCCAGTGCCCGGTGCTCTGCAGGGTTTCACGCAATCGATAAGGGATAAACCCCGCCTCGGCCTTGCGCACCTGAGGAAAGATGCCGGAATCTTCCTCCACCGGTTCGGTGTACCCCGGATCAAATACCGCGATGTTCACATCCAGCAATTCCGCCTGTGGAATTTCCCGTTCGGCGTGCACTGCTTTGGTCGCGTTGACATGCTTGACCGACTGGCTGACACAACCGGTCAGCAGGACCAGTGCAGCAACAAGTGCCGGCCGCAGCCTAGTTATTGCGTTTGTACTCACGATATTCATCCCACAACTTTTCGCGCAGTTCCGGATCGGTTTCGTTTTCAGCCGCTTCGCGCAACTGTCGCGCCACAATGTCATCATCCTGACCACTGGGTACATCATCCGGCGCGGGTGGCAGAGCTTCTTTATCGCCGGGACTGCCGGGGCGCCTGTTGCCACCTTTGGGCATGTTACCACCGCCGGTTGCCCCGGGAGGCGGCGGCGCTGAATAACCGTACTGATCCTGCCCCTGGCCGCTGCCGCTGCTTTGGCCACTGCCCTGCGCCCCACCTCCGGCTTCGCGGCGACGCTGCTCAGCGGCCAAGGCCTGGGCTTTTTCACGCTCGGAAAGCTCGCGCTGTTCGCGCGCCAGACGCTGATCAAATCCCGACAGTGAGCGCGATAGTTCTGCGTTCAGTGCATCGTACTTTTCCTGCTCGGTCATTGCCGGTGCGCCGCCACCTGCACTGGCCGGCTGCTGGGCTGCATTGTCCTGCCTGTTTTCATCCTCAGCCTGGGTACTGCTGCTGGCACTTTTTGCATCTGGTGGCGGGGGCGGCCAATCTTGCTCTTGCTCGGCGCCAGTGGGCGCTTCTTCCCGGGGTTGACGTTGCTGCTCGGCTTTGCGCGCTGCCGCAGCTTCTGCGGGTTGTTGTTTTGATTCCGCCGCACTGTCGCTCTGTTCCTGCTGCGCCTGCTCTTTCTGCTCTGACGCCTCCTGTTCTTGCTGCTGCGCTGACTGACTGGGCGGAGGCGTGGGAGGGGGTGGTGGTTGCGGCGAACTTGGCGGGGTCGTGGGTGGTGTGGTGCAGGCACTCAGCAGCGCACACAGCAGCGTCACCGTCAGTAGCGCCCCGGTATTGCGACCTT
>NZ_JBVBUV010000073.1:0-18603 GCF_057445395.1 Litorivivens sp. | reverse complement strand
GCCGCGTCATTACGACGCCTGATACCCACCACGCCCATCACGGCATGGGGCGCGGCGCAAACCCTCGGGGCAACTATGCGGTTGTGTTTTTTCTTTGGGATACGCTATTTGGCACCGGCAAAATTCCACGGGCCCGACAGCCCAGAATCGGGTTGCCCCATTCCGGAAGACTGCACTGGGCTGAGGAGTTGTTCTGGCCGTTGGTGCGAAAACCACTTGCGCCAAAGTCTAAACGTTAGCAGTTAGGCCGGGTTCAGGTTTTAACTGCGAGGACCTGGTTGGATTCGTCCAACAAGCGGGCAATGGATGCAAAGATACCATCGGCGTCGAGCCCGCACGCAGCGAGCATGGTCTCGTGTTTGCCGTGGTCGGTGAATTCGTCCGGCAGACCAAGGTTTAATACGGCATTGTTTCGACCAGAGGTATGCAAAAACTCATTAACCGCGCTGCCAGCCCCGCCGGCGATGGCATTTTCTTCCAGGGTAACGAGTAAATCGTGCTGGTCGGCCAGCTCCAGAATCAGTGCCTCGTCCAGGGGTTTGACAAAGCGCATGTCGGCAACACTGGCATCAAGTCTGTCGGCTGCCGCAATTGCAGCGGGCAGCAGCGTTCCGAAATTCAGCAGGGCGATATTTTTACCCTCACGCTTTATGGTGCCTTTGCCAATTGGCAGCTCGCGCATTTCCCGTTCAATGAGTGCGCCCGGTCCGGTGCCACGTGGGTAGCGGATGGCTGCAGGGCCGCTGTAACAGTAGCCTGTATAGAGCAATTGGCGGGTCTCATTTTCATCCGACGGCGCCATGACCACCATGTTGGGTATGCAGCGCAAGTAGCTCAGATCAAAGGCGCCGGCGTGGGTTGGGCCATCTTCGCCAACTAGTCCCGCGCGGTCGATGCCAAAGGTGACATCCAAATCCTGCAGCGCGATGTCGTGAATTAGCTGGTCGTAGGCGCGTTGCAAAAAGGTGGAGTAGATTGCGACAACCGGTTTAAGGCCTTCGCACGCCATGCCCGCTGCGAGGGTGAGAGCATGCTGTTCAGCAATGGCCACATCGTAGTAGCGATCGCTAAAACGCTCGGCGAACTCAACCATGCCCGAGCCTTCGCACATGGCGGGAGTAATGCCAACCAGCCGTTGATCGACCGTCGCGGTGTCGCACAGCCAGTCGCCGAAGACCTTCTGGTATTTGGGCCCCTTGGGTTTTTTCACCGCTTTGGGCTGGACGGGACTCGGCTCTATCTTGGTAATGGCGTGGTAACCAATAGGGTCCTTTTCAGCTGGCTCAAAGCCCTTCCCCTTGCGGGTGATAATGTGGAGCAATTGCGGGCCTTCCAGTTCACGCATATTGCGGATGGTCGGTACCAGTACGTCGAGATCGTGGCCGTCGATCGGGCCTATGTAGTTAAAACCCAGTTCTTCAAAAAGCGTGGCGGGGGCGACCATACCTTTCATGTATTCTTCCAGCCGACCCACCAGCTCCTTGGGATTACCCGGTAACTTGGCCAGGATCTCCTTGCCGCCGCTGCGAATATTGTTGTAAACCTTGGACGCCCAGATTTTCGAAAAGTAGGTGTTGAGACCGCCTTCGTTTTTCGAGATCGACATCTGGTTGTCGTTGAGCACTACCAACATGTCGGCCCTGCAGTGAGCAGCGTGGTTGATCGCTTCGAAAGCCATGCCCGCCGTCATGGCGCCATCGCCAATCACGGCAACGGTGCGTCGGTCTTCACCTTTTTGACGCGCGGCAAGTGCCATGCCCAGCGCTGCGCTGATACTGGTGCTGGAGTGGCCGACGCCAAAGGTGTCGTATTCACTTTCGGCGCGTTTGGGGAAGCCGGCCAGGCCATCGGCCATCCGCATGGTGTGCATCTGCTCGCGGCGGCCGGTAATGATTTTATGAGGGTAACACTGGTGACCTACGTCCCATACCAGGCGATCGTCAGGAGTGTTGTAGACATAATGCAGGGCGAGGGTGAGCTCCACCACGCCAAGGCCGGCGCCAAAATGACCCCCGGTGCGACCCACGGTGTACAGCAGGTATTCGCGCAGTTGGGTGGCCAGCTCGGTCAGCTGTTCCTCGTCCAGATTGCGCAGATCCGCAGGGGCTGTGATGCCGTCAAGCAATGGGGTTGTGGGGCGCTTGAGCGGTATTTCTTTAAACATGTGCACCTGTGCCGGGTTGGTCCTTCAGGGGGCGTATTGTAACTGAAAGTTCACATAGTAGTACTCTTGCGGCTGACCTTGCCGTGCGCGGCCCCAACGCGGAGTTCGTGAGCTTCAGTGTTTGCGTTGAATGATGAATTCGGCCAGTTGCCGGAGCCTGTCGGCCCGGCTGTCGAAACCCTCTATCGCTGCCAAGGCTTGGGCAAACAGCGATTGGGCGTGCTGTTTGGCACCGTCGAGCCCCATGAGGGCAGGGTAAGTAGGCTTGTTACGGGCCAAATCAGCGCCCTGGGTCTTGCCGAGTACCTCGGTACTGCTCTCCAGGTCGAGAATGTCATCCTGTACTTGAAAGGCGAGGCCGATTGCGTGACCAAAGCTGTCCAACTGCCGCAATTGCGCACCGCTTGCGCCGGCGTATTGGGCGCCCATGTTTATGCTTGCGCGCAGCAGGGCTCCAGTTTTCAGCTGGTGCATGTTTTCCAGTAGTGTGAGCTCTGGATGCTTATTTACAGCTGCCAAATCAATGGCCTGTCCGCCAACCATTCCCCGGGCCCCGGCGGCAGCGGCCAGTGTTTTGATGAGGCTGACCTGGCGATCGGCCGGAATATTGGGTGCATTTGCCAGCAGCTCAAACGCGAGGGACTGCAATGCGTCGCCGGCGAGAATAGCCGTGGCTTCGTCAAACGCAATATGGCAGGTGGGTTTGCCACGACGCAGGTCGTCGTCGTCCATGGCAGGCAGATCGTCGTGCACTAGCGAATAGGCATGAATGCACTCGATGGCTGCAGCGATGTAATCCAGTGCATCATCGTTGGCAAAGCCGGGGTTGATGGCAAGCGCGCTGGCATACACCAGCAGCGGGCGCACCCGTTTGCCACCGTTCATGGTGCTGTAGTGCAGCGCCTCAAAAAGCGGCGTCAGTGCCGGAGACGCCGCTTTGGAATACTCAGATGCAGGTTTTCCAATCAGTCTGGGCAGAGCGCTTTCGATGCGGTGCTGGCAATCGCTGAAATACTCGGTAAACGGGGCACTCATGCTTCAGGGTCGAACTCGTCCAGATGCAGTTCGCCCTGCTGTTCGGTCAATTTTTGCACTTTCAGTTCGGCGGCAGTCAGCGCTGCCTGTGCTTCTTTGCTGAGTTTCATGCCATTTTCAAAGGCATCCAGAGAGGCTTCCAGGCTTAGCTCGCCGGATTCCATCCGTTCAACGATTGCTTCGAGTTCAGCGAGAGATTCTTCGAAATTTTGCTTTTTGGCTTTTGCCATGGGGCAGTCATCGTGATGAAAATTTTTCGAATTTTAGCACAGGCGGTGCAGAATATTGCATAGGGCAGTAAACTGCGTCACCGAATTGAAAATAATGAATTGACGGAGTTTAGCGACATGACTGACAAGGCAATAGCGTTGGTAACAGGGGCTTCCTCTGGCTTGGGGGCGGAATTTTGTCGCCAACTGGCGGAGCGCTGTCGCAAAATCATCCTTGTCGGGCGTCGGCGTGCGCTGCTGGAGGACGTAGCGTCCTCCCTGCGGGAGAAAGGTCTTGAAACCGTTGTTGTGGCTGAAGACCTGACGACCGAATTAGGTTTGACTAAGGTTGTTGAAAAGATTCGTCAGCAGGGGCCGGTCACGATTCTGGTCAACAACGCCGGCTTCGGCACAAACGGTCCTTTTGTCGACACTGATTTGGCGCTGCAGCAGAAAATGGTGGACTTACATATATCTGCGACGTTGCGGCTCAGTCGCGCCGTCATTCCTTATATGAAGGAGGCCGGCGGGGGTAGTATTATCAACCTCTCGTCGCTGGGTGCTTTTTTCCCAATGAAGGATATTGCCGTCTACGTCGCAAGCAAAGCCTTCCTCAATACGTTCTCCGAATCGCTGCAGAAAGAAGTAGCCCGCGACAATATACGCGTGCAGAGTCTGTGTCCCGGCTTTACCCACACGGATTTTCACGGTCGCGACGAGTTCGATAATTTTGACAAAAATAGCATCCCGGCGGAGATGTGGATGACCAGCGAGGCTGTCGTGACGGAAAGTTTGCAGGCGCTAGATGCCGGTGAGCAGGTTGTATTTATCGCGGGCGAACAGAACCGCGCGATGGTGGCGGGGCGTTAATAATCATGCCGACCATGGCCACGCTAGCGCAATTGGGTGCGGCCCAGGGGCTGATGCTGGTGTTCGCGGTGCTCAGCGTTGGGCATGGTAATCGCGCTGCTAACCGGGTGCTTGCGCTGTTTATCGGGGTTCTGAGCCTGCGTCTGTTTCTGCTCGCGCTCGAGTACCAGTCTTTCCATGCTGAGCGGTTTAATGTTGCAGTATTTTCCCTGCTGCACCTTAGTTATGCCATAGGTCCTTTACTGTTTTTCTATGTGCGCCTGCTGACTGTGCCCGAGAATCGATTGGCATTGAGGGATGCCTGGCACTTTCTGCCGATTCCGCTGGCAGCCCTGCTGATGTTGCCCGGTGGTCCGGTTCTGCCGTTGGACTTGAGTGGTTATAACCACTTTAATGCGTTGCCGGATGAGATTCGCACCCGAGTCATTTTGGCGTCGACCCCGGTATTTTTGTCACTGGGTATCTA
The DNA here is from genome assembly GCF_057445395.1 of Litorivivens sp. Taxonomy (NCBI): domain Bacteria; kingdom Pseudomonadati; phylum Pseudomonadota; class Gammaproteobacteria; genus Litorivivens; species Litorivivens sp. The sequence goes on along the minus strand of NZ_JBVBUV010000073.1, from coordinate 13,859 downwards.
TTCCTCGTTGTGTCTGCGTATGCTCAAGCGCTATCACCGCTCCATTCGAGAGCGCTTTTCCGCGCTGGAGAGCATCAATCTTGACTGGTTAAGGATGCTGGTCTGGTTCTGCCTGACGATCGCGTCGTTCAGCTTTTTCGGTGAGCTTTATCGCGCCTTTGCTTTGCTCGATATAGGTCCGCGTTCCGCATATTCCGTTGTGTTCAGTGTGGCCTTGATTTACTACATGGGGCTGCGAGGTTTGCGTCAGCCACTGATCTTCGACCAGTCCGAGGGGGCTGCCGTAGCTGCGGGCTTACCTGAGATGCAGGGCCAGCCCGAACTCGGGGAGCATGGTGAGAAATACCAGAAATCCGGTCTGGGTGACGAGCAGATGGAAAGTATCTGGCGCAAATTGCAGGCCTGTATGGAAAGTGCGGCCCCGTATCTGCAGCCAGGTATCAAGTTGGCGGATATTGCGCGTATGGTTGGTACCCGGGCAAATTATCTGAGTCAGACGATCAACTCACGGGCGGGGGAGAGCTTCTTCGATTATATCAACCGTCATCGGGTGGAGTACGCCAAAACCCTGCTTCTGTCGGAGCCGGATATGACCGTTTCCGAGGTGGCTCTGCGCGCTGGATTCAACAGCCAGAATGTCTTTAACGGTCATTTCAAGAAGCGTGTCGGCAAAACGCCAACACAATTCAGAAAATTAAAAGGCTATACTAAACAATAGCTTAAGTTTTATCGCTTTCATTCCTTTCACATTCGCTGGGTTGTTTTCAGCCGCTGACCTATGGTTATGGTGAATTAACCGAAAGGCGGCGACCATGATAAAGAAACTGCTACTCGGCGCACTGGCGCTCGTCCTGATCGCAGGGCTGCTGGTACAGCTATCGCTCCGCGACAACCCGGCTGTGGCGGCCAACGGTGAGCGTCTTCTGATGACTCGCAGCGGACAGTCGCTGGAGGTTTACCGGCTTGGGCCGCCGCAGGGGCCGGTGGTGGTGTTGCTGGCCAGTTTCGCCCGCTCGGTATCCGATTTTAATGCTTTGGCGCAATCGCTGGCAGATGCCGGTTTCCAGACCATACGGCTGGAAGCTCGCGGTGTTGGTGGGTCTAGCTTGCCCGAATCCGGTCCGTTACTGTTTGACTACGCTGAAGATCTCGCCTTTGTCCTCGATTCCCTGTCGCATGCCGAGCCGGTTGCGCTGGTAGGACACGCGTTTGGCAATCGTGTTGCCCGCGCATTTGCGGCGCGCCACCCCGAGCGAGTGTCCCAACTGGTTCTGCTGGCGGCCGGTGATAGTGCGCCGCCTCCTGAAACGCGCAACGCCATCTTTACTGTCATGCTGTCAATCATGCCGGAAGGGCGGCGGGAGGAGGCCTTGAAGCAGGCCTTTTTTGCGCCCGGTGCCACACCGCCTGACGCCTGGATGCGGGGCTGGTATCCCAGGGCGGGCCTGGCGCAGGCCTACGCGACGGCCAATACCCCGAAAGCACAGTGGGTGCATGCAGGATCTGATACGCCTATTTCCATTCTTCAACCGGAGCACGATGCAGCCGCCCAAGAGGGTGGGCATAAGCTGAAACAACAGCTGCCGGATCGTGTCGCCGTCGTCGCGTTAGCGGGCGCCGGGCACGCAATTTTGCCTGAGCAGCCGGAGCAGGTCGCACAGTTTGTGCTGGCACAACTCGAGCGGGAGGTCGTCCGATGACTATATTTCGAGTATTAAGACCCATTCTGCTGTTGGTGCTGACTGGCTGGGCTGTCGCCGATTCACGAACGGATTGGGCCCTGCATGGCCGTGACACTGGCGAGCAGCGCTACAGCCCGCTGACCTCCGTGAATGCCGAGAACGTAAACCAATTAGGCCTGGCGTGGTTTTTTGAGGATAAGACCGACCGCGCATTGGAGGCGACGCCGATTGTCGTGAATGGCGTGATGTATGTCAGCGGCACCTGGAGCGTGGTTTACGCACTTGACGCCCGCAGCGGTGCACTGCTCTGGGAGTATGACCCGCGGGTACCGCGGGAGCGCGCGGGAACCTTTTGTTGTGATGTGGTGAACCGCGGGGTAGCGGTCGCCGACGGTCGAGTATTTGTCGGCACCCTTGATGGTCGCCTTATTGCACTGGCCGCAGATAGCGGTGAGCGGCTGTGGGAAGTTGTCACCGTCGATCAGTCCAAACCCTACAGCATTACCGGCGCGCCGCGGGTCATAGACGGTCGAGTGGTGATTGGCAATGGCGGCGCCGAATATGGCGTGCGGGGTTATGTCAGTGCCTACGAGGCGGCGAGCGGAAATTTGCTGTGGCGCTTTCATACCGTGCCGGGAAACCCGGAAGACGGATTTGAAAGTGACGCCATGGCGAAAGCAGCAACGACTTGGAACGGCGAGTGGTGGCGTTATGGCGGTGGTGGCACGGTGTGGGATCACATGGCCTACGACCCCGAGCTCGACCTGCTCTACATTGGTGTCGGCAACGGCTCACCCTGGAATCGCCGTATTCGCAGCCCCGGTGGCGGCGACAATCTCTATCTGGCTTCCATTGTGGCGCTCCGACCCGCTACTGGTGAATACGTTTGGCACTATCAGGTGGTGCCGGCGGAAACCTGGGATTACACCGCCACCCAGCACATGGTGCTGGCCGATATCAGCTGGCAAGGGCGGCCTCGAAAAGTGCTGATGCAGGCCCCCAAAAGTGGATTTTTCATGATTCTCGACCGGGAAACCGGTGAATTGCTTTCCGCGGAGCCTTTTGCAGAGGTTACCTGGGCCAGTCACTACGATCTTGAAACCGGACGCCCAGTCGAGAATCCCGGTCAGGATTATGCCGGCGGGAAAGCCACGGTTAAACCGGGTGGCGGCGGAGCGCACAACTGGCAGCCGATGGCGTGGGATCCAGAGCGTGAGTGGATGTTTATCCCGAAGATGGAAGCGCCTTTTATCTATGTTGAACCGGAAACCTTTGTCTATAAACCGGGATGGCGCAATCAGGGAACGGATCGCCGCGAGTCGCCTCCCGGTAATGAGCTGCTGCACCGCGCCATCAGTCGCAGAATTTCGCAGGGCTTCCTGCTGGCATGGGACGTCAAGGCCGGCAAGCCGGCCTGGGAAGTGCCGCTGCCCACTGCCTGGAATGGCGGAGTGCTGGCGACGGCGGGGGATCTGGTATTCCAGGGCAACGGGGATGCACGCTTTGTTGCCTACCACGCCGGTAGCGGTGAAATACTGTGGGAATATCACACCCAGTCTCCAGTACTCGCGGCGCCAGTGAGCTATGAGCTCGACGGTGAGCAGTATGTGACGATTGCTGTAGGCGGTGGTGGTGCGTTTGGTTTGATGTCCGGTGTCAAACCTTCGACGCTCGCCCCCAAGAGCCGGTTTCTAACGTTTAAACTCGGTGCTGCGAAAACATTGCCCGAGCTGCCCCCCCGAGAGCCGATCCCGGAGCCGCCTCAGCTGCGCCCAACGGATACCGCGCGAATTGATCAGGGGCGAGCGCTGTACGCGGAAAACTGCGCCTATTGTCACGGAGTTGGTGCGATCAGTGGCGGCACCTTACCTGATCTACGGCATATGAATACGCCTACCCATGAGCTGTTTGCCCGTATTGTTGGCGATGGCGTTTATCAGGCGCTGGGTATGCCCGACTTTGGCGAGGTGCTCAGCGACGATGAGATCGACGCCATTCACACCTATCTGATCGAAGAAGCCCATGAAGACCATGACCTACGCAACACACCCGCATGGCTGCTGGCTATCAAGCGTGTTTGGTATGAGGCATTGGCCTGGTTTATTAGCCTGTTTCTGAGCGCGTCGAGCGCTTCAGCCTAAGGAGTTTTTCCCATGACATCTCAACAGACCCTTCTTGAGTTAGTGCAGCAGAGGCGGTCCATCCGTGGCTACCGCCCTCAGCGTGTCGATGAAGACGTACTGCGGCAGATCTTTACTCAGGCGCAGCGTGCACCATCTAACTGCAACACTCAGCCGTGGCAGGTGGCGGTTGTGTCTGGTGAGCGTTTGAAGAAGCTCGGACAGCGCCTGAGTGATGCCATGATGTCGGGCGACCTGCAGCCTGACTTTCCTTACGACGGTGTCTACGAAGGCATTTATCGGGAGCGTCAACACGCGTCAGCCAATGCCCTGTACAGCGCAATGGGTATTGCTCGTGAAGACAAGGCATCGCGCCACAACGCGTTTATGCGCAACTTTTCGTTTTTCGATGCACCGCATGCAGCGTTTTTCTTTTTGCCTGAGCCTTTTGGGATTCGTGAAGCCGCTGATCTGGGGATGTACGCACAAACCGTCATGCTGTCACTCGCCGCGCATGGTCTAGCGTCGTGCCCCCAGACGGCCTTGAGTTTCCAGCCCCACATTGTGCGCGAAGCATTATCGCTACCGGCATCATGGCGTCTGTTGTTTGGGCTGTCTTTCGGCTACCCGGACCCCTCCCATGCCAGTGCAAAGTGCGAGACGGACCGTGCGGCAATTGACACTGCGGTGCGATTCTATGAATAAGATGATGCGTTGCTTACGCGAGGCCATGATTGCGGGTTTGCTGGCCATCAGTGTATTAGGTGGCTGTGGTGGTAGTGATCAACCATCGGGTGAGATTGCTGGCAGTGGCAAAGCCCTCGATGAATTGCGCGATCGCGACCAGCGTCGCACGGAAACCGCGCGCCAGTTGTCGCCAAAAGCCAATGTAGACAAGCGTATCTTATTTGGTGATCTACACGTCCACACCACGTATTCCATTGATGGAATGGCGATGGAAATGCCTGTGATGGCCCAGCAGGGCTTTCACCCGCCGCCGGATGCCTGCGATTTTGCGCGCTATTGCGCGGACCTTGATTTTTTCAGTTTCAATGATCATGCAGAAAATCTGACAGAAGAACACTGGCGCGTAACCAAAGAGACCGTCAGGCAGTGCAATGCCTCCGTGCTTGATCCTGATAATCCGGACTTGGTTGCCTTTGCCGGTTGGGAGTGGACACAGGTCGGCACCACCCCGGAATCCCATTGGGGCCACAAGAATGTCATTTTCCCCGGTACGGCCGAAGACGAATTACCCAGTCGTCCGATAACTGCGCGGCCCCGGGGAAGCACGGTGGGTAATCTCGACACCACGCGAAATATGGTCAAGTTGCGTTTTATTGATCCCCTTAACTGGCGTCGCTATTCCGATCTGGGTTGGTTGCTGGATCGAATCGATAAAATCCCTGATTGTCCGCCGGGGCTGGATGGGCCTGATATCGAGGGCTATTGCAATGAGGTGGCGGAAACGCCGGCCGATCTGTTTCGCAAGCTCAACCGTTGGGGTTTTGACAATCTCGTCATCCCCCACGGCAATACCTGGGGAATATACACGCCGCCGGGGGCCAGTTGGGACAAGCAGCTGAACAGCCGTCAGCACAAGGCGAATCAAGGGCTGCTGGAAGTGATGTCGGGCCATGGCAACAGCGAGGAATACCGGTCGTGGCGGCATGTGAATTTTGATGCGAAGGGTGAACCACAGTGCCCTGCGCCAACAGCCGATTTCACCCCCTGCTGTTGGCAGGCCGGTGAAATCATGCGCCAGCGTTGCGATGGATTGTCCGATGAAGAATGCAATCAGCGTGTAAGCGATGCGCGCGATAAGGCGGTGCGCGCCGGCCCCTATCCGCACGCGGTCTTCCCGGACGCCACTGTCGAAGATTGGGGGGCGTGTGGGCAGTGTCTCGATTGTTTCAAGCCATCGCTGTCACTGCGGCCCGCATCCAGCGCTCAATACGCCATGGCGATCTCAAATTTTGAGGAGCGCGACGACGAAGGCCGTCCGTTGCGCTTCAAATGGGGTTTCATTGCGTCAACAGATGATCACACGGCGCGACCGGGTACCGGTTACAAACAATATGAACGCCGAAAGATGACCTTCGCAACCGGGCTGCGCTCAGAGTTTTATGCGCGCATGGCTATGCCCAAAGCCGATGACCCGCAGCAACCTGAAACCGTGGATATAGGCTCGGGTATTCCTGATTTCCGATCCGGCAGCTTCAGCTATCCCGGAGGGATTGTCGCTGTACATAGCGATAGTCGGCGGCGCGAGGATATCTGGGCAGCACTCAAGCGTCGTGAGGCTTATGGCACCAGCGGGCCGCGTATGCTGCTGTGGTTTGATCTTATTAATGATGAGCAAACGCTACCGATGGGCAGCGAGGCGACGCTGCGCACCGCGCCGAGGTTTCGTGTGCGTGCGGGCGGCGATTTCGTGCAGAAGCCCGGTTGTCCGGCTCCCGGTCAATCACCTTTGTCGTCGTCGAGAATGGACTATCTGTGTGCCGGGGAGTGTTACCACCCGGATGACCGGCGTCACCCTATCGAGCGCATTGAGGTGGTTCGAATCACGCCGCAAAGGGTTCCCGGCGAGCCGGTAGAGCAACTGATCGAAGACCCCTGGAAGGTGTTGCAGTGCCCGCCCTCGGCTCACGGCTGCATTGTCGAATTTGAAGATGAAACGTTTTCGCGCGACAGCATCTACTACGTTCGCGCCCTGCAATCTCCGACCCCGGCTATCAACGGCGATCCATTAAGGGTTCAAAGTGATGGCTCGACAAGTCCCTGCTATGGCGACTATCGAACGGATTTTAATGATGACTGTTTGGCGCCAGTGCACGAGCGCGCTTGGTCATCCCCTATTTTTATCAACCACAGACAATAACGAGGATATTTTATGAAACAGAAAATTGCGGCCGGTCTTATGCTGCTGTCTGGAATTACCCATCCATCGCAGTTGTTAATTTATGGAACCGGTGATCCGAACCTTGTGAATTCGTCCCTGGCGGGCATGTTGTTTTTGGTGGTGGGTGGATGCCTGTTGACCGGTAAACGCTGGAGCCTCTGGCTAGGGATTGTCCTGCCCTTGTTGTTCGGGCTGGGTGCGAGCTACCGGATTCTGACCCAGGATGTTACCCCCTTTAGTTATTTTCATACGGCTATCGACTTTATCGTGGTGGCATTGTGTGTATTACAGCTTCGCGAAAAGTCGAAGCCAGAAGCGTAATCGGAGAAGTAAAGATGAAATTCCGCCAACTATCTGGATTAATCAGCGTCACACTGATGATGGCGCCCGCCGTTTCGGCAGAACTTGCGCTGGAAGAAGTTATTGTTACAGCGCAAAAGAAAGCAGAGTCCCTGCAGGATACGCCGATCTCGCTGACAGCATTCGGTGAAGAACAGTTGGAAAAAGATGGCATCAGCAATTTGGCTGATATCGGTTCCAGTGTTCCCAGTCTCACTATCGAGCCGTTTCCCATCAACAACTCAACACTGCGTATATTCATTCGCGGTATTGGTCTTATTGATGCGCAGCTGACGCAGGATCCGCCGGTCGGGGTCTATATTGATGGCGCCTATATTGCGCGCTCTTCCGGCTTGTCACTGGATATTGCTGATTTGCAGCGCATCGAGGTACTGCGTGGACCTCAGGGAACATTGTATGGTCGCAACTCTACGGGTGGCACGATCAATCTGATTACCAAGCGGCCTGCGTTCGATGCATTGGAATTCGAACAGAAACTTACCTCTGGCAATCGTAACCTTTTTTCGAGCAAAACATCGCTAAACCTGCCGCTGGGAGAGCGTTCAGCCGTCAAACTGGCTTATTTGACCTCGCAGCGAGATGGCTTTATAGAAAACAAGGGCCCGGGAGGCGACTTTGGCGATAAAGATGTCTCCGGTTTCAGAGTGGATTTTGCAATGGACGTCAGTGATCGTCTGAGTCTTGATTTTGCATACGACGACGCTGATTTGGATTACTACAACTATGCCTATCAGGGGGTTACGCCGGCGACGGTTAACCCGACACCGACAAATGCAGGTGAGGTGATCAACGCCGGTCTGGCCCGCTACTCTCAACAGTACATGACCTACTCCGATCGCCGGGTAGACAGCATGACGACTTTTGCACCGTTGGAGGAGTCGTTCAGTGATATTAAAGGCTGGAGTCTGACTGCCCGATACAGCCTTTCAGAGGCAGCGGAGCTGAAATATATTTATGCAGCGCGCGAGCTTGTCGATGGTTCCTATTCTGATCTGCCCGCCAGCGGCAGCCCTAACTATCGTATTGATAATGGCGATTATCGCTCTCGCGACGGCAGTGTTTTTGTGCCGGGCGTTAACCGCATACTGGATCAGGAGCAAAGCTCACATGAATTGCAACTCAGCGGGCTAGCGTTTAGTGAACGCGTTGAATACATCGTGGGGCTTTACTATTTTGAAGAGTCTGCCAGTGAAGACAACGCGCCATCCCATCATCAGTTCTCCGGGCCGATAGCCATTACAGAGACTGGTGCAACCACCACGACGACGTTTATCAGCAACTTTAACAGCCAGTTCTTCACGATAGATAATGAAGCGCTGGCTCTGTTTGGTCGTGCAACCTGGACCCTGCCCATTCTCGATGACAAGCTGCGCCTCACTTTCGGTGCGCGTCACTCGGAAGATTCTCGTGACACGACCAAAGACTATTCAACGGCGACCTATGTTGAATCAGAAACGCGGGCGACCAGCACAGGTGCGCTGATCGCGACTACGCCGCGCACCGGCCCGGTACAAAGCGCAGGTTATTACTCTGAAGCAGACCAGAAGTTTTCAGACGATTCCTTTGAGTTTATTGCCGAATACGATGTGTCGGACAATGCCAACGTCTATGGAAAGTTTGTCGAGGCATATAAAAGCGGTGGTTTCAATACCCGTGATCCTGACCAGGCTCGGTTTGAGCGGGGCTTTGCTGAAGAAAAAGTTGCGTCTGTAGAGCTCGGTGTTAAAAGTGAATTAATGGATAGGCGGCTGCGCGTAAACGCAGATATTTTTGCCAGTGAATACACAGACATACAATTAAATTTTCTGATTGGCAATTCGATCGCGGACACACAGGTGGTTAACGCCGGCGAAGCAGAAATGTATGGCTTCGAAATGGACCTCACCTTTCTTGCCTCGCGTGGGTTACTGGTGATGTTCAACTATGCCTACCTTGATGCCGAAGTGACCAGCGCGATTGATCCAGATACCGGCGAAGATGTGACTGATTCCTTTGTATTTAGCTCCGCACCGGAACATTCCTATACGGCGGCTCTCGATTACACCGTTAATGAATGGAGCTGGGGCCGTTTAGGCTTGAATGTGAGCTATAACTATATGGATGACCGCAACGGCTCTAACCGTTCGGAGGTGTCCAAGCGGGTCTTTTTGGAAAGCTATGACCTTGTAAACGCCCGTTTGGGCCTTTACGACATGCCTCTCTGGGGTGGTGTGCTGACTGCGGCTCTCTGGGGTAAAAACCTGGCCGATACCGAGTATGTGGTCAGTGCCATAGACAATCTTCCGCACGCAGACCGCGCGGTCATCTGGGGTGAGCCGCGCAGCTATGGCCTCGATGTCATTTACCGATATTGAGGCCTAGTTATGACTTCAAAGCAGAACACGATTTTAGTGACAGGTGGAACGGGTTTTTTAGGACGTTTTTTAGTTGAACGACTTCTCCAGCGTGGAGCGCGTATTTTGTTGCTGGTGCGGCCGGGATCAGAAGGTAAGCTGGAAGCCTTGCGCCAGAAACTGTCGGCCAGTAACGAACAGTTGAGCATGGTGGCAGGCGATATTGCCGAACCCGGAATGGGTATGTCAGATCTGGACCGGGAGCAATTAAGCGGCCAGATTTCCGCTTTCTTTCATGTCGCTGCACTCTACGACCTGAAAGCCCCAGCCGCGCAACAGCAACGGATGAATGTTGAAGGAACAGCAAATGCACTTGCCTGTGCCAAGCAGTTAAAGGTCGGTTGCTTTCACTACGTCAGTTCAACGGCGGTGTCCGGGATGTATTCGGGCTGCTTTACCGAAAATATGTATCCTGAGGCTGAAAATCTTGCGAACGCCTATTTTCAGACCAAGCATGATGCGGAGGGAATTGTTCGGGCAGAACGATCGCTACCATGGCGGATTTACCGCCCCAGTGGCATTGTCGGCCACTCGCAGACTGGCGAGATCGATAAAATTGACGGGCCGTACTACAGCTTCGCGGTCATTCGTAAGCTGTCGGCATTACCTGCCGTACTCACCCTGCCGGGGGTAAAAGGCAAGGGTGCGTTGAATCTGGTGCCGGTCGATTTCGTAGCTAATGCCATTGATCATATCGCTCATCAGCCGGCACTGGATGGCCAGTGTTTTCATCTGACCAATAGCCGTGGCTATAGTCCGGTGCAGATAACTAACGTCTTTGCCAACGTGGCGGGCGGACCTCAATTGAGCGAGAAGGTAGCAATCAATACCGACAGTCAATTATTTACGCGTTTGCTATCGCTGAGGCCTGTAGCCGCGGCGGGGCGCGCGGTATTAGCCAAGGTGGGTATCCCCGAAGACGCCCTGCGTATGATGCAGTGGGACACAGTTTATGATGCGACCAACACACAGGCAGCCCTGCGCGGCACTGACATCGCGGTGCCGCCGCTTGAATCCTATGCTGATCGATTATGGGACTATTGGGACACGCATTTGCGCATAGCAGGCTGACAGTTGATAGAGGGCGTTTAAAGCGTGAAATCAATAACGCTTTGGAATACCCCCGTCGGGAACTGAGGAGGAAATAGAGATGGTTAGAATGTCCGGTAAGGCAAGCGTCACTGTGCTGTGTGCCCTGATCGCGGCAGCGTTGGGGTATTGGGTTGGCCAGAGCGGTCAGAGTGCTGGTGTCGCGCTGAAACATGCCGGTTTTAAAGCGCTGTCAGTGGCCATGAAACAGAGCGCAGATCGTGATGCCGAACGTTTGGTGCTGGTGGAAAACCCGGAGTTGATTGATCGTATTTCCGAGGGAGGTGCTTTTGGTGGCGAGTTTTCGCGCGATGCGGCACAGAATATGTTCGGCCGGCACCATCACGATGCGATAGAGGATGTTGCGCGTAAAACCTCGGTTCACGAATTTGGTACGGGCAGCTGGCTGGTGCGTATGCCGATTGTCAATGCGGTGTTTTTTGAGACCTCGGAGGGGCTGGTGGTCGTGGATACCGGTATGGCACCGGCAGGTCCGGGTTTGCTAAAGGCCATCCGGTCCGTCAGTCAGCAGCCCATTCACACCATCATATACACTCACGGTCATGTTGATCACGCCTACGGAACCTGGGCGTTGATGGAAGATTCTCCCGACGCGCAGGTTATTGCGCATGACGCGTTGCCAGCTCGGTTCGAGCGCTACATTCGACTGCGTGGCTCGCTGGCCCGCTATATGAGTCAGCCGGTGGATCAGCTGCCGAAGTCCCGGGAGGACCTGGTATGGCCGACGCAGACGTTTTCGGACCGGCTGGAACTGGTAGTTGGTGGTGAAACCTTTGTGCTTCAGCACCATCGCGGTGAGACCGATGATCAGCTGTATGTGTGGGTGCCCGGCAGAAAAGTGTTGGCCAGTGCCGACTATTATCAGGGCTTCCTGCCCAATGCTGGCAATGGCAAGCGGGTGCAGCGCTATGTAGAGGACTGGGTTGTCGCCCTCAGGGAGATGGCGGCATTGCAACCGGCGGTAGTGTTACCCGCACACGGTGATGCCATCACGGATACAGCGATTATTCAGGAAAACTTTCATGTTCTGGCCGACGCGCTGGACCATATTGTTCAGCACACGCTGGCTGGTTTGAATGCGGCGCTGCCGCGGGAGCAGATATTCCAGAGCGTTGAATTGCCCCGTCGTCTTGCTGAGCATCCCAGCCTGAATGTTCAGTACGTAACACCGGCTGATATATCCAAGATGCTGATAAAACAATACGCAGGGTGGTGGGATGATGTGCCATCCAACTGGTCGCCTGCGCCGCTGCGCGAGCAAGGGCAGAAAATTGCCGAGCTGGCTGGCGGGCTGGAACGCCTGACGGCTGAGGCGGTGGCGTTGTCGCGCAGCAATGTCCGTCTCGCATGTCACCTGGTTGACTGGGCCTGGGAAGCTGACCCGCACAATCCGTCGGTACAGGCGGCAGTCATTGCCGTGTATAAAGCCAGAATTTTGCACCCCGACAGTAATACTCAGGAGATCCTGGAGTATGTGCGACGCATGGGCGAGGCGCGTCGCTTGCAGCTTGAAAATAACTAGATTTGCTTTAATGGCGTTGCCGATCTGGAAAACTCCGCCCTCTGGAGTAGCCCCAGGGCTGGCGGGTTATCAATGTAATCCATTTAGGTTTACACAGTAAACCTAAATGGATAAACTGTCCGGGTATTGACCATTTCCGCCGGGACTTATCCATGCAAAACTTTCTGTTCCACAGTCGTCGTCTGGCGCTGTCCTTTGTCATAGAGCATCTGTTGCGTTTCAGTGCCTGGCGTCGTCGTAAACACACGCCGCCGTCACTGCCGGAGCAGCCACTTCCCGCCAACCCCAAGGTGCCGGAAGACTTTCGGCCTCTGGAGAACGCCTGTTTTCAGAATCCTTATGCGTTCTACAAATTGCTGCGCGATGAGTATCCGGTTTACCAGCTGCCAAATGGTATCTTTTGTATTTCCCGCTTCGACGACATCGTCGCAGTGAGTCGCGATTGCGATACGTTTTCTTCCACTCATCAGGGCGCTATCGCAGGTCTGCGTCAGGGGCAAAGCATCGAACGCGCCGGCGCGCGCATAGAGGCACTTGCTCAGCTTGGCGTGGTGCCTTGCAATGTGTTGGCCTTGTCAGATCCACCCAAGCACACGGACGAGCGCAAGGTTGGGCACAAGGGGCTCAATGCGCGCTTTGTCAAAAGTCTGGATAGCCAGGTGGAGGCATTGTGCAAAAGCATGATGGACGAATTTATCGACACTGGCCGTGTGGAGTTCATGCAGGAGTTTGGTTGGAAACTGCCTATGCGCCTGATCATATCGCTGCTGGGTTTTCCCGAGGATGACTTCGAAAAGATCAAGGGTTGGTGTGTGCATGGCATCGCAACGCAAAGTGGTATCGCCAGTCCCGCTGAGCTGGCAAACAGTCGCGCTGAAATGATGGTATTTGTGCGCTATTGCTGGCGGCAGTTCCTGATCGCCAAGCGACAGCCGCGCGACGACCTCAGCGGTATTTTTGTTCGCGCCGCGCTGGATCCGAATAATCCGATGACCGACCAGGTCGCGGTCAGCGCTATCCTGCAACTTCTGATTGCCGGTAGTGATTCCTCTGCTACCAGTATGGGTAACGCGCTAAAAATGTTGATCGACAATCCCGATCTGCAGGCGGAAATCCGCGCTGATATGGACAAGTTACCGGCCTTTATTGAAGAGGTATTTCGGCTGGAAGCGGCGTTTCAGGGGCATTTCCGGTGGGTCAAGCGCGATACGGAGCTGCACGGCGTCAAGCTGCCCGTCGGTAGCCGTATCTTTCTGATGTGGGCGTCGGGAAATCGTGACGAGCGCGTGTTTGCGAATCCGGATGTCATCGATTTGCAGCGAAGCAACGGCAAGAAGCACCTCACGTTTGGCCACGGCATTCACGCCTGCATAGGCCGCGAATTGGCGCGCAGCGAAATTCGCATTGTGCTTCGGGAATTCCTGCAGCGTACCGAGAATCTTCGGCTGGACGGTGAAGCTCCGTTCCTGGCGTCCATGTTTGCTCACACCTTGTTGAAGTTGCCCGTTGCCTTCGACCCCGTGCCGGCGGCAGCATCGCAAAGTACGTCGAGCCAGGCGGCATAGTGCAGGCGGCATAGTGCAGGGGGCATAGTGCAGGGGGCATGGCGCGTAACAGCGGATATAATTCGCATTTTTGAATTCCCTTGTCAGTCTCACTGATATGTAAACGAAGGAGTCGATCGGCATGACCAAAGCTGCGCTGAACCCTCAGAACTTTGTTGACGCCGCGCTGGAAGTGATTGACGAGGTGGGCGTCGATAAGCTG
>NZ_JBVBUV010000072.1:0-19483 GCF_057445395.1 Litorivivens sp. | reverse complement strand
CCAGCGGAGACCGGTTGGTAATTCGTCGAGCGTTTGAGCGTACCCGTCGTGACGTCAAACTGGTGGAGTTGATCGATGGCGAGGAGCTGATCAACTACATTGAACGCAAAATTCCTTTTAAAGACACCGTATTGTATCCGGAGCCAGACCTGATCTTGCTGGACATCAATATGCGCCGGCTGGATGGCAAGCAGGCTTTGCGACTGCTGCGTGAAAAAGCGGAATACGCGCAAGTTCCCGTGGTGATGTTGACCACCTCGTCGCGCGAGAAAGACATTAACGAATCTTACGAGCTAGGCAGCACCGATTACATTACCAAGCCCGAAAATTTCAAAGACTTCATGCAGGCTATAGTCAATGTCTGCAATTATCTTGATAAGCCCAAGACTGCCATCAACGCCTGATAGATAGTACACCCCACCCGGATCCTCTAAATGTGATAGTCATCCGCGCTCTGTGGGCTTAAGTAGTGTGCGGTTATGATTCCCGTCGTTTTGGCTATACTGCATAGTTAGTTTACAGTAGTAATAACTTCGTCCAATACGCGTAGGTAGGAGAGTCCGGGCCATGGAGAGCTTCTGGAGCAGCTTTTTCGGGAATAAGATGCCGCCGCATGGGCACTGTTACTTGTGGGATGATCGCCTGGTGTCGCTGCATGTAGTGACGGATGCGATTATCGTATTGTCTTACTTCACCATTCCATTGGCGCTGGTTTATCTTGTGAAGCGCCGCGATGATCTGCAATTCAACTACATCTTCATCTTGTTCGCCGTGTTTATCTTTGCGTGTGGCGCCACTCACCTGGTGAATATCTATAACGTTTGGTATGGCGCTTACTGGTTCAGCGGAACAGTCAAGGCTGTTACTGCCCTTGCGTCCATTGGGACGGCTATTCTGGTTTGGCCGCTGATCCCGCGCGCACTGGCCATTCCCAGCAATTCGCAGTTACAGAGCTTGAATGACGATCTGCGGGAAAAGGCGGCGCGCAATGCCCAGCAGGCCCGTGAACTGGAAGCGCTGTCTGCGCGATTAGAAGAACAGGTAGAGCACCGCACGGTCGAACTGGCCAATGCAAAATACCTGCTCGAAGTGAACAATCGCGCGCTCGAAGTAAGTAACCGTGAACTTGAACAGTACGCGGATATCACCGCCCACGATTTGCGTGAGCCATTGAAAAAGATCCGGGCGCAAGCGCAATTATTGGGCAGTCGTCTGGGCCCTGAGGCCGACAGCGACGCGCGACGTGGTGCCGATGATATTGCGCGAACCTGCGAGCGTATGACCAATCTGATTGACTCCCTGCTTTCCTATGCGCGCATTGAATCCGTCACCCTGCCAGAGAGTGATACTGATACCAATCAGGTATTGGAAGACGTGTTGAGTGATTTCGGGTTGGAAATCCGTAAACGGGAAATCACAGTCATTCACAACACATTGCCGGCCCTCCCGGTGGCCGACTATCACTTGCAGCAGATTCTTTTGAATCTGGTTAGTAATGCGCTGCGCTTTTCGGGCGCCAAGGAAGCGCCGGTGATCGAAATTGGCCCGCTGCGCCCCGCTGATGGCCAGCGCATTGGATTCCACGTGCGTGATAATGGTAGCGGTATAGCGCAGGAACAACATAAAAATATATTCGAATTTGCCGAGCGCAACGACCAGCAGCACTCGGGTATTGGGCTGGCGATCTGTAAGAAGATTGTCGATCAATACAAGGGCAGTATTGAACTGGAAAGCCGGGAAGGTGAAGGCGCCAATTTCAAAGTCTATTTCCCGGCGCGGAGCACCTCATAGCTGGCGCTTGCCGCGCAGCATTTGCAGCATGCTGCGCTTGATGCGCGCCAGGTGTGCTTCTTCGTTGGCAATTTCGCCTTCGAACACCTGTTCAATCATCAGTCCAGTAAGAAATGTATGGGTGTAGATAAGTGCTTCGAGTAGCGCTTCATCGCTCAAGCCGCTGTCGGCAAACCAGGCTTGCATGGTATCGGCGTGGCTAGACGACTGTTGCTTTATTTTGGAGTCTGCGGCTTGTAGCGGATGTTTGCGGCTGGCAAGCAGTATTTCCAGGGTGGCCACGTAAAGATCACTCTGGTAGTGCTGCCACATGCGCTCAACAAACAAATCCACGCGCTTTTTCAGGCTGCCGTTGGTGCTTGCGTCGCTATCCATCAGCTCGGTAAAACGCTGGTGCGAGTGATCGAGAATGGCCGCGAGAATATCTTCCTTTGAGCCGAAGTGGTGCTGCACTGCACCCCAGGTCAGCCCCGAGCGGCGCGAAATTTTACTGGACGTTGCTGCGCCAAACCCGCCCTCGTTAATCAGCGAAATAACCGCATTGAGAATTTTTTCGCGGGCCACGAGAGTTTTCAGTGCCTGCTTGCCGAGTTTGGCGGGTGTGTCTGAAGTCATGAGTCCTACCAACAGTATGCCTGAGGCCCTTTATAAAACATTTTCTTGGTTATGTTTATAGGCGCCGCGGTTACAGCCGGATAAGCCGGCGTATTGCAGCCTAGTTTAGCACGTGCTGTAGTCATACCCGGAAGCCATCGTGCGCTGTAGATGAGAACGCGAGCTATTCATGATCGGCTAGAGTTCGGTATGGTGGGCATAGAATAAAACGAGGCGGAGCGTATGGAATTTATTATTCTGGGGCTGATCCCGCTGGGGCTTGGTGTGGGTGCAGTGTTGGGCTGGGTGGCCTTTAACCGAACCCGAGCGCTAGAGCAACAGCTGCGCGAGCTGCAGCAGCAGTTGTGGCACCTGAAGGAACAGCAGCTGTATGCCCCGCGCGATCGGGCGTCTTCACCCCGGCGGCCACCCGCACCAGCACCTGTTAAGGACCCTCCACCTGTAGCCCCATCACCTGCTGATCCCGCATCCAGAACCTCCACGCCCGGAACCTCCACTCCTGCTAATAGCGATTCTCAAGGAAATCTCTGGCTTAGCAAGCTCAAAGAGTTCTGGATGATCTGGCTTGGTGGTGGCTGTATTGGCCTTGCTGGCATATTCATGGTGCGTTACGGCATTGAGCAGGGCCTGCTGGGCCCGGCCGCGCGCATCGGGTTGGCCGTGGTTACGGGATTGCTGTTGCATGCGGTGGCTGAATACCTTTTCCGCAAAGTGGGGCCGCAACCGGCGGTCGCGGCGTTGGCGGGAGGCGCCAGTATTACCCTGTATGCGGCATTGTTGGCGGCACTGCACCTGTATCAGCTGATGAGTCCGGGGCTGGTCTTTACACTGCTCGCGGTGATTTCTTTCGCTACCATGATCCTGGCTTTGCGCCACGGCCCGGTATTGGCGGGCATCGGGTTACTCGGCGCATACGTTGTGCCGGCGTTGGTGAGTAGCGGCAGTAATAATATGACTGGAGCGCTGATCTATGCGCTTATTGTGTCCACCGCAGCACTGTGTTTGTTGCGTTACGTTTACCGGCCCTGGCTGTGGTACGGCGCGTTGGCGGGGATGGTATTTTGGGGGGTGGTGTCGCTGGGGGAAAGTTCCGCGCATCAGTTCCGGCCGCTGTATTTGGCGCTACTCGCCTACGCGCTGTTGGCCATTCCACACCTTGATTGGCGTCTGTCTGTCCATCGGATCCGTTTGGCGACATTGTCATGGCGCACGTTGTTGTCGAGCGATTACCGCCGCGATCAAATTGGCTTGCTGCTTTTGCTGTCTCTATTGGCGTTGTCATTGCTGCAGCCATTCTCGCTGAGTGCGTTTGTGTTGCATTTACCCTTTGCCGCAGTGCTGCTGGTCGCTGCACGCCAGCGGGAAGACCTGTGTCCGTTTCCTTGGTTAAGTGCCGTTGTATTGATCGTGATTTCACTGGTTCCGCTGCTGTCGGGGCAGAGTCACGTGGTGACGGCGCCCGTCGACAAGTTTTGGGCCTATGTCATCGCCGCCAGCTTGTTCAGTGTGGGTGGCGTATGGCTGTTGCGTCAGTCTCGACTGGTCGCTGTTTGGTCTTCGCTGGCCTTCTTGTCGCCGGTATTGTGGCTGTCGGTGACCTATCTGCAGCTGCCAGAGCTTCTCCAGGGCTGGCACTGGTCTGCGATCACACTGATGCTAGGCGGCGCCTATATATTCTACGCAACACAGCGGTTGGCACGCGCTGAGCGTGATATCCCCGCCGTGTGGCTCCTGCTGGCGGGCCACGCAGCGTACTCAGTTGCTGTCGCCATAGCTTTTCAGGAGGCGGGACTTACCCTTGCTCTGGCATTGCAGTTGATCTCTCTGAGCTGGCTGATCAAGCGCTATCAGCTGCAGAGTGTCGACTGGTTGGTGAAGCTGCTGGTGGCCGTGGTGGTAACCCGTCTTACCTTTAATCCGTGGCTACTCAGTTATGCCGATACCCTCGGGGGCACGCACTGGTCACTGTGGACCTACGGCGGTGCGACAGCCTGTTGCGTTGTCGCCGCTCGGTTTTTGAATTCCGACAATCCGCTGCGCGCTTGGTTGGAAGCCGCTGCCCTGCATTTGCTGGTGTTGACCCTGGGCGCGGAAACCCGCTACTGGTTGTATGACGGTCAGGTCTTCATCGACCGCTTCAGTTACCTGGAGGCGGCGATCAATGTCAATCTCTGGGCCGCTTTGGCGCTGGCATACCATTACCGCGGGCAGCTCTCGGAGCACCTGCGCGGCATCTACGCGGTGGCAGCGAAAGTGTTGCTCTGCGCCAGTCTGGGGGCTTTTGCGCTGCTACTTACCGCCCATAACCCGTATTTCGGGTATCAGGTGGTGGCGACTACTCCGGTGTTTAATTCGCTGCTGTTGGCGTACGGGTTGCCGGTGGTGATGGCCTGGTTAGTGCGTCGCTATTATCTTGCGCGGTGGCGCAATATGGCAGGAGTTGTCGGTATGGTGGCGCTGTTTGTATTTATTAATCTCGAAATACGCCACCTGTGGAATGGCGATGTGAGTGATTATTTACCCACCTCCAGTGGCGAGTTGTACACCTACTCTCTGGTCTGGTTGTTGATTGCAATCGGCGCGGTGTTACAGGCCACCCGGCTACAGAAAACACAGCTTTATAAGGTGGGAATGTGTATGCTGCTCGCCGTTATCGCCAAGATTTTTCTGGTGGATATGTCGGATCTGGCCGGGCTGCTGCGGGTCGCCTCTTTTATGGGTTTGGGCCTGGCACTTCTCGGTCTGTCTTATATGCATAAACGTTTGTCAGGGGAGACAAGCTAGTGGAATGGTTGGCAAGTCCCGAAGCCTGGGTTGCGCTTTCAACGCTGATTGCGCTGGAAATCGTACTAGGCATCGATAACATCATTTTTATTTCAATTCTGGTTAGCCGACTACCCGTACACCAGCGGGACAATGCACGGCGTATTGGATTGGGGCTGGCTATGCTGGCTCGACTGCTGCTGCTTTTTGCTTTGACCTGGGTGATGGGGCTTACCGCAGATGTGTTTCACCTGCTGGGCGAAGGTATCTCCGGGCGCGACATGATTTTGATCGGTGGCGGTTTGTTTTTGTTAATGAAATCTACCCACGAAATTCATAACAGTTTTGAGGTTGGGGAGGATTCGACTACCAGTGTGGTGGTGGCGAGTTTCGGTAGTGTGCTTGTTCAGATCGCGATACTGGACATTGTGTTTTCGCTGGACTCGGTCATTACCGCAGTCGGTATGGTCGATCAGATTTCCATTATGGTCATCGCAGTGGTGGTATCGGTGCTGGTGATGCTGTTGGCTTCCAAATCCATCGCCGAGTTTGTTGATGCAAACCCCACCATTAAAATGCTGGCGCTGGCATTTCTCATTCTGATTGGTGTGACACTAATAGCCGAAGGTTTTGATGTGCACGTACCGAAGGGCTATGTGTATTTTGCGATGGCATTTTCAGTCAGTGTTGAGCTGCTGAATATCCGGCTGCGTAAACGCACGCAAACAATGAAGCTACAGAAAAAGTTAGGCTGAACACAACAGCAGGCTACTTCCTGAGGGAAGCGGCCTGCCGCCTAGTGTCAACCTACAGCGCAAATTGCGCGGTGGTGTACCCGGCCATCAATTCACCCACCACCGGAAAAATAACTTCCGCCTGCGCCGGGTGCACAGAGTAGGCTTGGAAGGCTTCCTGGCTGTCGAATTCCGCCACAATTCCGAAATGGTAGTTGCCTTCCAGCAATTGCAAATCCATGCCGCATTTGAAACTTTTAATGCCCGGAATCAATGCGGGCAGTTTGTTATAGGCGTCGATAACCTTCTGCTGGGTTTCGGTATCGAGTTCCTGTTTGAAGTTGATCAGGCACAGGTGTTGGATCATCTGGGGCTCCTTTATCGTGAATGGGTTGGCGAGCTAGCGGGTATAGATGGTTGCGTGGGTGATTTTATTGTTGCTTACCGTATACAGCGCGCAGAGCTTCAAGGTGAGCGATTCGCCCTTTTTCAATGACACGCCCATAAAGTCAGCAACATCTTGGCGCGCCGTAAAGACGTCAGTAATTTCTACCGCCGCGCGATTGCCATCTACCAGAATGCTGTCTGGTGTCATGCGGTCTTCAAATTGGCCGATCAGATACCCGTACGTATCCAGAATAGCTTCCACGCCGCGTTGTTCACCCTGAGCTGTTGTAAAGATCACGTCGGGGCTATAAAACAGTGTTAGCGCCGCCGGATCTTCACTGTTGTAGGCTTGGTAATAGCGAACAAAAAAGTCGGTGCTCAGGGAGCTCATATTAGTCCTCCAGGGCAAAGGCGATTAACGTGTCTCCGGCCTGGCTGCCCAGCGGGCCGTGCCCGCCTGCTGCAATAACAACGTATTGCTTGCTCTGCTGCGACAGGCGATAAGTCATAGGCGTAGCGTGTGCTGCGGAGGGAAGTTCGTATTCCCAGAGCAGTTCACCGGTGTCGCTGTCGAAGGCGCGAAAGTAGTTATCCATTGTCGCACCGATAAAAATGAGACCACCGGCTGTCTGAATGGAACCGCCGGTATTCGGCGTACCCCAGGGGAAAAGCTTGCCCAGCCCCAGTGGTGCAAGTTTATTGAGGTTACCAAGCGTGCGTTCCCACAGAATGTCGCCGCTATTGAGGTCAATCGATACCAGCTTGCCCCAAGGCGGCTCAACGCAGGGTTTCATATCTGGCCAGGCGGTGGCGAAGACATTGCGAGTTACCGCGTAGGGTGTGCCTTCCTGAGGTGCTAAGCCTACTAGGTCGCTACCATTGCTTTCGCTGACGTTTGCCCGAGGAACCACCTTCATGGTGAAAGGCGCAATTTGCAGGTTGACCACCATCCGCTCGTTCACCGGATCAATCGACACAGAGCCCCAATTGATCCCGCCGCCGAGGCCGGGGTAAGCCAGTGTGCCTTGATAGGATGGCGGCGTGAAAATGCCTTCGTAGCGCAGACGATCGAAGAATTCGCGGCAGTATTTTTTGTCCCAAGGGGTAATTCCCCAGATTTCATCGCGGGTCAGTGTGGCCGGGTGCAGAGGTTTTGGTTTTACTGGAAACGGCTGCGTAGGTGAGGTGAATTCGCCGACGACATCGGTTTGCGGTACCGGACGTTCCTCGACGGGCAACAGGGGTTTGCCGGTTTCGCGGTCAAGAAAAAATACGTGACCCATTTTGGTGGCAGCCGCAATGGCAGGTCTCTTTTCTGCTCCCGTCCCCTTGAAGTCGAAAGCGACGGGTTGCGCTGCAACGTCGTAATCCCAGACGTCGTGGTGAACCGTCTGAAAATGCCAGATCACCTTGCCGGTGTCGGCATTGAGCGCCACGACCGAGCTGCCGTAGTAATCCAGGTCGCCACGCTCCTTGCCGCCGTAGTGATCCGGTGCGGGGTTGCCGGTGGGTACAAACACCAGATTGCGCTCCTCGTCGCCGGACAGTATGCCCCAGGCATTGGGCGTGCCGGGCGTGAGGTTTTTGCCCTGTTTGATGTCTGCGGCGGTGACGGCTTTATGGCCGGGTGGCACGGGATCCCAGGCCCACAACAAGTCTCCTGACACGGCGTCAAAGGCGCGAACGGCGCCACTGGGGGCATCGGTACGCTGGCCATCTTGCACAAAGGCGCCGGTAATGATCTTGTTGCCCATCACCAGCGGCGGCGAGGTGACGTAGTATTCGGCTTGGCGTACTTCACCGACACCCTGGGTCAAGTCGATGCTACCTGGGGTCTGAGCATGGGCACCGAAGGACGGGCAGGGTTTGCCGGTGTCCGCGTCAATCGCTATCAGTCGGGCGTCCAGCGTGCCGACGTAAATACGGCGGTTGCACTGCGCACCAGCGTTGCCCTCCCAGTAGCTGACTCCGCGACAGGCCGGGGTATACACCCCGGTCAGATCCACTTGCGGATCATAAGCCCAGTGTTCTTCGCCTGTTTCCGGGTTTAGAGAAATCACCCGGTTGTAGGGCGTACACACATACATCGTGTCGTTTACCACAAGGGGGGTGAGTTGTAGGGCGGTGGCGCCGTGAGTTTCACCGCCGTCGGAAAAATCCTTGAGCTGGTAAGTCCACGCGGGTTTCAGATATTTTACATTCTTGCGATCAATCTGGTTCAGCGCAGAGTAGCGCTGCCCGGCGCTGTTCTGGCCAATCACGGGCCAATCGGCCTGCGGACCGCTGTAGGTCAGATCCGGTTTAGTGCAGGCGCTCAGGGCAAGGCTGGCGGCCAGCGCAACGGTCAGTCTTTTCATACTTGTTCTCTGGTTTTCAGGCGAGGCAGTACATGCGTCGCAAAATCATTCAGTTGGCGCCAACCGTCTGCTGGAGCTTGCCCGGCAATTAGTGGGTGGAGGCAGAGTTGGGCGTTGTCACCTAATGCGTCGAGGTAGCTATCGACCTCAGTGGGCCGGATGATTGGATACAGGCCGGTTTGACGCAGCGGCTCGGCATCGGTCATTTCCAGATACTGGCCCTGCATTGCAGAAGAAGCTTGCCATTTGCCGTAGCTGTTGCATTCGAACAGTATGTGGGGCGCCATGCGCTGCCATTCGGCGTCCGGGTTTTCGGCGACAACAAAGAAGCCGGAGCCGAGCTCCATAAACGGTATGGCGCTTTTGCCAAGACGTTGTCGTTCGGCGTTAAACTCAGCAAACAGCTCGCGGTTCTCAGTGTAAAAGTAGTCCACCATACGCGCAGCGCGGCGGGCGGCGGGTTTGCTTGAGCCGCCCATCCACAGCGGGGGATGTGGTTTTTGGAGCGGCCGCGGTGTTACCCGCACGGGACGACCTTCGTAGGTAAAGGGCTCGCCGGTCCAGGCATTTTTCAGTGCAGTGATTTTGCTTTCCATCAGCCGGCCGCGATCTTTGAGCTCCACCGCGAACATGGCGAACTCTTCCGGTACGTAACCAGCGCCCACGACAACATCCAACCGACCGTTGCTGATGATATCGAGTACAGCGAGGTCTTCGGCTACACGAACAGGGTCGTGAAACGGCAGAATGATCAGTGCCATACGCAGTCGAATGCGCTTGGTTCGCGCCGCCATGGCAGCCGCTAATACAATAGGAGAAGGTAAATAGCCGTCTTCGCAGCCGTGATGCTCGCTGATTTGAATGCAGTCAAAGCCCTGCTGATCGGCCCACTCGGCCATATCGAGCGCGGCATCGTAGAGCGCGCGCTGGTCGGCGCCAAAATCAGGGTTGCGCATATCAAAACGCAGCAGTAGCTTGGGCATGGTATAACCCTGTTCTATAGTTATTCTTCGGTAACGGTTATTGCGGCATTAGGGCAGAATTTTTCTGCTTTTAGCACTTTTTCTCGATCGTCATTGCCAACGTTTTCTTTGATAACCACGGCCTGTGGGTAAGGTGCGTCGGTATCTTGTAGTTCGAATACCTCTCCAGCTTCGGCCTGGCAGACACCGTGGCCCTGACAGAGATCCAAATCAATTTTGATGCAGAGTTTTGTCATACCAATATCCTCCGGCTTAAATATCGGTGCGTCGTTTATAGCGCAATATACAGGGGGCGCTGGGGCGCAGAATTAAGGCCGGCATGATTTCCTGATATTGCTCTGGCGGCATGGTCAACTCAAATTCAAAGTTTCGCAGTAACTCACAGAAAATCGCTTTCACCTGCAGCAGCGCGAAGGCATTGCCCACACACTTGCGGCGGCCACCGCCAAAGGGAATGGCGGCGAAGACGTTGTCTGGTGCCGGGCGTTTTGGGTTGAACCGTTCGGGTTCCGGAAAGTGTTCCGGCAATTTGTGGGCTACCCAGGGGCAGAGCATGACGTTCTTGCCTGGCTCAATAAGGTAGCCTTTGTATTCGAACGGTTTCATCACACGACGTGAAATTGCGTTCAGCGGTGGATGTAGGCGCAGCGCTTCGCGTATAAAGCCTTCCAGCAGCGGTATTTCACGCAAGGCATTGAAACTGAGTTCCTGGTCGCCGGCGAACAGCTTGTCGATTTCGCCGATCAGCTCTTGGTGGTATTCGGGGTGTCTCGCTATCTCAACCAGAGTCCAGGCGGATGTGTTTGAGCTGGTGTGGTGACCGGCAAACATAAACCAGATAACCAGGCCGGTGATTTCATGCTCTGTAAGTGTGCGGCCGTCTTCGTAGCTGGCAGTCATATAGATATTGAGCATGTCGTCCAGCGGCGCTTCGCCGTTGGCTTCGGCATCGCGGCGTCGATGGATCTCTTCGGTGATAAGTTCCTGCAGTCGCTCCCGGGCCAGATCGCGCTTTTTAAAGGTGTCTTTCTGCTGATTCGGGTCGAGCAGGGCTGACGGATCAATCCCGTTCTCCAGATCGCGATACAGGTCGGCAAACTCATCGGTTAGTCGGTAGCGAAACACGGAGCCTAGCAGACAGTGAGTCGAGGTACGCAGGGTTAGGTCGGTAAAGGCTTCGTAGAAATCCATTTCGCCTTCATTGCCCCAGTCTTTGGTAAAATCGATGACTTCCTGCGCAACAACGCCAGCGTAGCTCGACATCTTGTCGTGCTTCAGGCCCTGATATTGAATTTTCAGCTGCTGGCGCTCGATGTGGGGTTCGGCGCCGTATTGCACGCCCTCGCCAAACACCGGCACCATCATCTGATAGGCTTCGGAGGCGCTGAGTTGTTCGTCTGGCGCACGGAAAAAAGCTTCGTGTGCATCGGGGCCAATCATTAGTACCGTTGGCAGGCCGCCCATGTCGAACTCGCCTACTTCGCCGCATTCGTCATACACACGCTTCATAAAATCCAACGGTGTAGTGATGAATTCCAAGTAGTGGCCGCCTTCGGCAGCGGCGCCGCTGGCGATGGGGATCGGTTTACCTTCGGTTTGTACTTGCGTGCTCATGATCTTTACCTCAAGCGCTGCTGGCGGCTTTTTTCTGCTTATCTGCCATTTCCTGTTCGTGCTGGGCGATCGCGGTGTTGATCCCGCCCACGTATTCTTCCATAAACCGATCGGCATTTTCAGCCGCCCAATTGAGTGAGGCTGGACGGTTATCGTTGCAGTGCTGGAAGTGGGGCATGACTTCGCGTGCAAACAGCTCGTACGACTTTTTGGTGGCGTCAAAGTCTGCGGCGTTATGTGCCAGCGCCAGAAAGGTTTCAAAGCCGCCAGATTGGTCTTGCAGTTTTTTGATGTGATTGACCAGTGTTTCCGGAGTGCCAACCACGCCTACGCCGAATGCGCCAAGACCGCCGGTAGTCCAGATATCGATCGCTTCTTTAAAGGATTTGGCTTCCGGGAAAGCGCTGCCGCCAAACTTTTTGAAGTAGCGCATCATATCCATCAGGCCGTATTCCAGATCTTTGTAGGCCTGCTCTTCCGTTTCTGCAATGTGAAAAGGCGTTACGATGCGCCAGTTGCTACGCGCAACCTGCTTACCGTGTTCGGCAGCTTTTCCTTCACAGATGTCCCAGTGGTTAGCCAGCTGTTTAAAGCCTTCGGGGCTTGAAGCGGCCACTGAAATCATACCTAGCCCATGTTCGCCTGCAGTGCGCGCACCGGTGGGGCTAATAGCCGAGGCAACGGCCATATCTATCGTGGGGCTCTGGTAAGGCAGAATCTGGCAGCGGGCTTCATTCAGGGTAAACCAGTCGGTCTTCATGGTGACGGTTTCGCCGTTTAGCAGCCTTACCAAGGCAGTCAGCGATTCATTCATACGGCGGCGTAGATCTTTTGGGTTGATACCCATCATGTAGGCATCGGCCACCAGCTGGCCAGGGCCAACACCGAAAGTAAGGCGGCCCCGGACCTGGTGGTCGAGTTGGCAAATTCGATCAGCCAATACCAGCGGATGGTGATAAGAAAGGGAACTGACGCCTGTAGCCAGCCGAATATTGCGCGTTCGCTCGGCCGCCGTGGCAATAAAAACCTCGGGCGAGGCGATGCATTCATAGGCCCCGCTGTGGTGTTCGCCTATCCAGGCTTCGTCATAGGCCAGCTTGTCCAGCCACTGGATCAGTTCCATGTCCCGGTCTAAGGCGAGCGTGGGGTTGACGATGTCTTTATGGAAAGGCGCAAAAAAAGCACCGAATTTCATGCGCTTAGGCTTGTAAGTCATGTTCTGTCCTCATGTTCGGGGCGGGAGACTAACCCCCATGTTGAAACCACTATAAGCCAAAAAACATTTCAATAGCAATGTTTTGGCCTGAAAAATATTCATCTCTTAATCTTGACGGAATTTTCGGCGGCCGTTAGCCTGTGAAAACATTTCTCATGAAATGTATTTATGGAAGGGACCGGGTTGCTCGATAGAACAAAAAAAATGGGCGCTCGCGAAAATAATAGTGGCCGGCTACAGCAAGAATCGATTGCTGGCGATGGCCTTTGACAATAATACGGCGGAAAACTCGATGTCACATGAATCCAGGCTGCTAGGGCTGGCTGCAGGTTTGCTGTTGGCGCCCGGCATCGTCATTGCACAATACATGGAATCCGATGCACCCTCAGAGGAACGTGAAACGGTCAAAGCCTCTCTGGAAGAAGTCTACGTAACGGCTCGTCGTCGGGAAGAAAGCCTACAGGAAACCCCTGTCGCAGTGAGCGCTATGGGCGCCGATGCTTTGGCTGAAGCTGGTGTTTCCTCCATTACGGATTTGCAGCAGCTGGTGCCCGGCCTGCAGTTTGGTGAAAGCGGCTCAAAAACACCGGCCATTTTCATTCGTGGCATTGGCCAGCGTGAAGCCACAGCGGTACTTGACCCGGGCGTGGGTGTGTATCTGAACGGCATTTTTCTGGCGCGGCAGGATACCCAGCTGCTCGATACGGTAGATACCCAATCCATTCAGGTACTTCGTGGCCCTCAGGGCACCTTGTTTGGCAAGAACAACACGGGCGGTGCCATGCTGGTGTCGACCCGTGATGCCAACTTGTACGAACGAGAATTCGGTACCGCGGTCAAGCTTGGCAATTATGGTCGGCAGGATGTCAAACTCTACGGCAATATGCCCTTGGTCGAAGACCGGCTTGCCACGCGCTTTGGCATCAGCAGCAAGCGCTTTGACGGTGATATTGAGAACGCTGATGGTGCCACCTTCGGCGATGAGGACCGTCTGGCGGTTTCGCTGCGCACACTCTGGCAGGCGTCAGACAATTTCAGCATGGACGTGTTTGCCTATTGGAGTAAGCAGCGTGAACGCAGCACACCGCTGACCTGTATATTGCAAAACCCCAATGCCAATATTGTTCAGCTCATATACCCCAACCAGCCGTCGTTTAGCGATTCCTGCGCAGTCAGTGAGCAGGCCGCTAACGACCATAAAATCACGGTAAACAGCGACGACAGTGTTGTAGCCATGACCAGCACCATGCTGGCGCTGACGATGACTTGGGATTTCTTTGACTACGAAATCAAGAGTATTTCAGCGTGGAGTCATCAGCAGGATATCGAGCGCAACGATGATCAGGACGGTACCTCAACCCATATCATCAACAATGGCACGCGCGCGCTGAATGATGTGTTGCGTGCCGATGGCGAAGCGGTGCGCGATGAAAAACGCGATCAGTTTAGCCAGGAAATCCAGCTTGTTGGCTCCGCCTTCGCTGATAGGGTGAGCTATACGGTGGGAGCGTTTGCGTCACTGGAGCGAATCGACGACAACCCGTTTGCGCAGGTTATCGGGCCAAAGGGTCTGTCAGGTATTGATCCCAACACGGTCAGCAATGCCGTTATTCCGGGGCTGCCGCCGTTGGGGGCGGCAGCTGTATTTCCATTGACCACCCTGTTTGGTGGATTCAGCTCGCTGGAAAATACTAGCTGGGCGGTGTTTTCCCAATTTACCTGGAGCATAAGCGATACGGTGCAGCTGACCATGGGAGGTCGATACACCTTTGAGGAGCGTGAGCGCCGTCTGACGGTGGTGGATATCGACGAGCAAACTTACGGTCAGCGCATTGGTGCCAGCTATATCGATCAAGCCGGTTTTTACTCGCCAATTACGCGTGCCCAGTTTGACCAGATTGGTCGCAACCTGCCGGATTTGCCTGTCGATATTATTGAAGACGCTGATGTCCGTACCGAACAGTGGAGTAACTTCACCCCGGCGGTCACACTGTCTGTGCAGGCCAGTGATGAGTGGCTGGAAACCATGAACCTCGACAGTGCGCTATGGTATGCAACGTACAGTGAAGGTTTTAAGGCAGGCGGATTTGAGCCTCGTGGCCCGGAGCTGGTGGCGTTTGATCCAGAAGAGGTGGTGAACTACGAGTTAGGGGTCAAGCTGGACAGTCTGGATTCGACCCTGCGCTTCAACGCGGCACTCTACGCAATGGATTATACCGACATCCATGTGCGTGTCGCGGAGCAGGGCGAGCGGATCAGCGATATATTCCTGTTCCTGACCAATGCGGGTGAAGCAACAATACAGGGCATCGAAATGGAAACGACCTTGTTGTTGGGAAACTGGATATTGAGTGCCAACGCGAACTATACCGATGCTAGCTACGACGAATATACCGCGACAATTGTGACACCTGGCCAGGGTGAGTCGGTCGTTGACCGCAGTTCGGAACCGTTCGCACTGGTGCCAGAAATGTCTTATTCGCTGGCGGCCCAGTACAACTGGATGACGCCGTTTGGTCTCGTGGTGCCGCGCATGAGTGTATACTACCGGGACGAATTGTTCACAGGTATCGACTATCTGGCGGTGGAATACGATTCATCTTATGTCGACGATCTGACGCTGGTGAATGCCCGCATTAACTATTTTCCCAGCGAAAAACTTCGGATTGCCGCCTATGCCGATAACCTAACCGACGAGGAATACTTTAAAAGCGGTTTTGCGGTGAGTGCCCTGCTCGGTGCGGCAACCCTGGTGCAGGGTACATCGCGCACTATCGGTCTGGAGTTTTCCTACGACTTCTAGATTGGCCCTAGCCTGCGCCGCTGCCAGTGCGGTGCTTAGGGTTCCCGACGCCTCGCTGTGCAGACAAGGCGTCGCTTTTCCGTCTTTTCCCACAGGGGGAAGTAGAAAGTCTTCCCCCGGCGCAAACTTGTGAAATAATGGCCGGCCAACCATAACAAACCAGAGGTGGTGGCATGGCCGTATCCCAAGAATTTTCCGTCAGCGTCGACAAACTCTACGAACTGCTCACAGACCCTGACTTTCTGGTCGAGCGCAGCACCGCCATGGGCGAAGACTGTGAAGCCGAAGTGGAAGAATACGACGACGAAACCGTTATCAAAATGAAGCGGGTTGTTACCCGTGACCTTCCGGCCTTTCTCGCCAAACTGTTCAATCCCCAACAAACTATCAATATGACAGAAACTTGGCGTCGTGACGGTGACGCCTGGGAAGGCGATTTTGAAATGGTCGTGGAAGGTCAGCCGGTTACGATCGGCGGGAAATTTACCTTGAAACCGTCAAAGAAAGGCTGTGTATACAGTGTTTCCCACACCTGCAAGGCGAAGATTCCGTTGGTAGGGGGCAAAGTGGAGAAGTTTGTGCTGGGGCAGACCGGAGATGGGGCTAGGGATGAGCTGGCGTTTGCCGAAGCGCGTATTCGATAGTTGCGGTAGGGCGTCCGAATTCTAGACGCCCTACCTTTTACATATATTAGGTTTGGTTCACTGGAATTGAGGCCTTGAAAGTATTGCCACTCGGGGTACTACCCGTCACCGTAAAAAAGCCACTTCCTGCGGATGCTCCCGGTTTAATTGAAAAGTTGAACACGCGAGGTGCTTGAACCGTCGTGGATTCTTGAGTTGCGTTTGTGTCCCCGAGAACGATTTCTCCTTGCGTAGTGGAAAACGAGTATGTTGTTCCTGCGGGCGGTGGATGACCGCTATCGTCGACAATACTAACGCTTAATGAGGCATTGCCACCTGCGGTTACGAGGTTTATAGCGCCTGTGGAGAAGCTGATGCTACTGTCATCTAATCCTTCGCCCGCCATGATTAGCTCTAGGCTAGTGCGGACATGAATGCTCTCTTGGTTTGCCTGGTTGCATTGCGCATTTAATGATTCGTCGCAGAGAACGCCTTCAAAAAACGCGTTGGCGGGCGTAAAGGCACCATTACTGTCAAAATCCAGCAGGATATCCTCATCAGCAGTGGAGCCTGTTCCAGAGGTGTACGTGCCATCAAAGTTTTTGTCTAAAAATGCCTCTGCCACGTTGTCGAATGGTTCGCCATCGTCGAAAACGCCATTGCCGTTGGCATCCGCAAACGTCTCCTCGCCTACAGTAGTAGCTAGGATTGTGACGCGACGATCACTAGGTCGGGGATCTTGGACAGTAAAGACTACCGTGCACACACCGTTGGCAGTCAGGCATTGGCTTTCTACGGCGCCTCCTTCCGCAATAAAGTTAACGGCGGTATTGTCAGCCACAGGATTATTGTAACGATCAGCAAGTCGGACTGTCAGAGTAGTGAAATCGCCCACGAATGGACCTGGGTTGTATCCTTCTAGGTTTAGTTTGGCTGCTGCCAAAGTAAAGCTATCTTGGTCAGGGACGCCAGTCGTTATGGACAAGGCGCTGGACAGGGCGCTGTCGCTCCCGGCGGTCGCTTTAACGCGCACGGGCGTATGGCTGGTGCCGGCGTTTACCGTTACCAAAACGTTACCTGAGCCATCTGTTGTGCCGGTAGTCTTGTCCAAAGTAATCCCGCCGGCGTCGGTGCTGAGCTCAAAGTTTACGCTCTGGTTGGGTACGGGAGTGCCGGCGCTGTCCGTCACATTGAACGTTATCGTTGCCTGATTGGCTAGAGCGTCTGTTCCTTTTAGTCCGATTTGATTTCTGTCTACGCCGACAAACGCAATCCCGCCAACCGCCTTTTGCTCGGTGGCCAGGCTCACGGATGCACTCAACGGGTTATTGGCAACGGTTGTATTGGCCGTGACTGTATCCGCGCCGTTGCATCCCCTGGCGGTGTAGGTGACTGTCGCTTGACCACCTGCATTAGTAGTGACCTTTTCAGAGATATCCGCCAGACCGTTACTTAAGCAGGTTGACGTGAAAAATATATCGGTGGTGTCCGTGACAGCTTCGCCGTCTTCATCGACGATCACTACAGAGAGCTCTGTGGAATCTCCGGCGACGAGAGTATTTGTGTTCGAGCTTTTTATTGCTGAGTTGATGAATGTACCGGTACCACTGTAAGAACCAATCAGTGCGGTTTTGCGCGTTGGGACGACAACGGAGGCGGTGAGTGAGGTATCGTTTACTGTCGTTGTCGCTGTAACGGTATCATCACCGCTGCACCCATTTGCAGTGTACGTTACGGCAACTGTTCCGCTGGTATTTGCAACGTTGTTTGCCGAGAGACTAGAGGTACCGTTAGAAATGCATGCCGAGCTGAAGTTTATAACAGCGTCCGACGTGATCGCAGTACCATCAATATCTTCGAGCTGAATCGATAGTGTCGTAGAGTTGCCGCTAAATACCGATGCGACGCTGTCTCTAGCGATCAGTTTATCGACAAAAGCTGCGCTGCCTGATGGGTCGAACACACCGCCGTTGGCTCGTGCACCGAATAAGACTTCCTTCATGTCTGTTGTTAAATCAACCGAAGCGTTCAGGGTCAGCCCATCTATCTCCGTGGTTGCAGTTACCGTATCCGTCCCAACACAATCTATCGAAGTATAAGTGGTCGTTGCCGTGCCGTTAGTATTTGTTACAACGCTGTTATCGATCTCTGCTGAGCCATTCAGTAGGCAGGGCGAGCTAAAGAAAATTCGAGCGGTGTCGGTCAGCAAATTCCCGTCAACGTCAGTGAGCGCGTAGGTAATATTTGTGGTGCCGCTGTTGTAAACAGTGCCCGCATTTGAGCTCCTAAGCTTACCGTCAACGAAGGCGTTCTGTGAGTTAAAACTTCCTAGAAAAACACGTTTGCGGGTAGATAGGTCAACGGAGGCGGTGAATGCTTGGCCGGCAACCGTTACTTCAACGGTGACAGGATCACTCCCGTCACAACCTCGAGCAATATAGGTAAGTGACGAATTGCCGGATGAATTGGTTATAAAGTTAGCGTCCAATTCCGATTTTCCACTGTTTATACAAGGTGAAGAGAAAACATACCTTGCTTCCTCAGCAACCATATTTCCGTTGCTGTCAGCGATTATTACGGTCAGAGTCGTTTGATCCCCACCGAAGAGCACATTTTTATTGCTCGACTTGATAAGGTTGGGAACAAAAGCGCCAGCGTCGCTCGTTGAGCCGGCGAACGCTACTGTCGACGCTCCAGTACTCGGCGGTGGCGCAGCGGTATTGCTTGTTTCCACGCTTACGCTGGCAATAAATGTTGCGGTCGCTGTTTCTGCGGTTGCAGTGATGGCATCTGTGCTGTCGCAGCCTTGTGACGTATAGGTGACTTGAAGCGTGCCATCGCTATTTGTGACGCGATTGGTGTTTAGTTCGGACAACCCATTGCTTAGACAGTTTGAAGAGAAAGTGTATTTTGCTGTATCTGTGGTCTGGACTCCGTTATCGTCGGCTAGAACCACAGTTAAGAATGTGCTGTCACCGCTAGTCAAAATAGATTTGTTACTCGAAGCAATAAGGCCATCGACAAATACATTTTGTGAGTTCAGCGAACCTAGAAAAGCAGCTGGGCTTACTGAATTTGCCGTGCTAGGGTCAGGCGCTGAACTAACATTTCCGCCACCTGATGAAGAGTTTAAATTGCCTGTCGGCTTGGGGACGCTATCATCACTATCGCTCCCTCCTCCGGGACACCCGCTAAGGTTAATAACTAGAAAACCCAAAAGAAGTGTTTGAAAAAATTGTTTCATTTCCTTCAACCTTTGTTATTAGCGAGTATCCGTACTGCTTTATTGCTCACAGCGGTTAGGAATTATTCTCGAAATAATAATATCCTTTTGTTACAAATTACTGAAAATACTGCTAAAGCACAAGAATAATATTGCTATGCAGTCAGCTGGGGTTGCGATTGAGGTTTTGGTTCGATACAGATTTTTGGGCGGCAAGCGGACAGTAGCGAAATTGCGCTGCTGTCCGCGGAAACGCTACTCTTTCAAAAACCGCATTAGTGCTGACCAACTTTGCTTGTCCGCAGCTTCGTCATAGGCAACCGGCAGTCCGGTTTCCTTACCCTTGGCTGTGGCATCGGGGTTGGTGAAACTAT
>NZ_JBVBUV010000071.1:0-19497 GCF_057445395.1 Litorivivens sp. | reverse complement strand
CTGGCATCGCCGCCTGATGTTCTGTGCCACCGTGTGTGTAATTGCGCCCGCCGTCGGTCGCCTGCAGCTGATCGCCATGAATCAGATGAGCGTTTGGATGGTGACCGGCGCGTTGCTGGTATTTGTAATCATTGGAATGCTAGCCGACCTGAAGCAGCACGGTCGCGTGCATCCTGCTTACAATTGGGGCGCCGCTGTGATTTTCTTGATGGCCCCACTGACCGACGCGCTATCAGACCTTGAAGCCCTCCAAAGCCTCGCACTGCGATTTAGCGGAGGCTAACCAGCATAACTCCGGCTCCTTATTTAGTATCATTGATCCTAGCATCACTGACCCTGACCCGGACCCTGTAAAGCCTACCAAATCGAGAAGCCCAATGACGCCAATTCACGCCCGACTACCACACGGTCAGTAGTATGATTACCTGCGATCAACACGACCATATCGAGATCGTTTGCACCTATCGGTATCCGATAAAACTGACACTGAAATCGGGTAGGAAGCTAGATTGTATCGGACTTGATACTCAATACGATAACCAGCGACGAGAGTGCATAAAGGTGGCTGTCGCGGATAAAATTCAGCTGATTGTTCTGGACGATATATCTCGGCTCGATGTGAGTGTTGAAAACCCCCACTTTCAGGCGGTTTCTTTCGAAAACCCCAGCGATCCTACCTTAGGCACCTAAAATCACATCTGAAGACCGTCGCCCGATTAGTTACGACACCCCAGCGGAGCGATGATCCCATGCTAGCAGCCAGTCCATATCTCGCAGGTAGTAAAGCGCAAAGCAGGCGGCCAACATTGGCCAGGCTGCAAAAAACAGCAGGTTGTTAAAGGCATCCAGATACTGCTGCCATGACGATAGCGTAGATATTCCATGCAGTAGGAATATCAAGCCGTAGCTAAAGCGCTGGTAAGCCCCGGCCAAAAAAACAAACACCAATAACAGCTGCAGGCAGCCCAGCACCGTAAATGCTGCAGCGGAGACGCCTGCCACACCATAGAAGTGTTCAAATACCTGGGCGCTGTGGTCAGGATTCAAAAGTTTGTCGATACTCCATACAAACATAACAACAAACACGCCCAATCGCAGGCTGAGCAACGCCTTCGCAACTTTTAGCTCTTTCATCTGAAACCCTCGCGATTTTGATTCATTATCCACTAATAGCTGCCACGGCAGACAATACCCCAGAAGACCATGCCCCTTAGATGCTGCAGTGCACAAGATGTTACAAGCCGGCATAACGTCTTAGCGACCCGCCTCTTTGGACTCATACTATCCTCGGGAACTTCACGATGTCCGCGCTGGCTTCAGCGTTGTGCAACACAGGAAAATTCCGGGTTACCGCGTTATGATACGGCGCTGCCGTCGATGTAACGCAAAACTGCCTGCACATAATTCGGCAATCTGGTGGCCACGCCAGCCGTTCGCGGTGTGGTTCTTCGGGCTTATTGCCTTTACCTTGATCAGTGAAAGACATCCGGATGCACTATCGAATTGTATTACCCTGTATCGCGCTGCTTTTAAGCGCTTGCGCGTCGATGAGCCCTGAAGAGTGCCAGTATGCGGATTGGCAGGAGGTAGGGCGCAGCGACGCTCAACGTGGCTTATCACAAGACCGCGTGGCTCAGCATCGAAAAAGCTGTGCTAAAGCCGGGTACCCGATAGATGCCCAGCAGTACTACGCTGGCTATCAGACCGGACTGCGCGATTATTGCATTGGCGTCACCGCCTACAATGCGGCAAGGCTCGGGCGAAGCAAACCCGTGCAGTGCGAACCGGCCTCCGTGCGCTCACACGACTTTACCCGGGCCTATCACTACGGCCTAAAAGTTCGAGATCAGGACCTGAAAATTTACGCATTGCAACAGGAACTAGCGGACTTAAGCGACTCAATTGCCGCCGGAGAAGCGCATTTTCATGAGATAAGGGCCACACTGGATCACGCTGAGCTGGACAATCACGAAGCCATAGCGCTGCACGAGGAATCCAAGCAGGTTAGCCATCAGATAGCACGCGACCAGCAGCATTTCGAGCAGCTGGAAGTTGAGTTGCGGACGGCCCAGAGCCACCTAGAACAGATGGAACGCAACTTTCAGCTTGGCCGATATTGATCCTATATTTCTATCTCGGCCGGGTCAGAATAGTGCCAAAGCATTGTCATCATGGAGTCGAGCCCCATTCAGGACTACCCCGACAATACACTCGGCTTACTATCGCGGTGCGCCTTCCTTGGCGGGCTCAACAACGACAGATCGAATACCATCGCCAGCACTGCGATCTACAGTATCGCGGAAAGCGGAGCCGCCAACGCGTGCAGAGCCGTGACCGCTGCGTAGCCCACTGTAGTAATAGCTCTGGTTCAACGACCCGATCGATTCGGCAACATCCTCTGCCTCGGCCAACACAGAATCACGCATATTGCGCTCGTCGGCCACAACGCTTGAGGCCATCACACTGCCCACTATCAGCAGCACCGGGGAAAACGCAAAACCGCGCTGCTTCAATTTCAATACCGTTGTCACACTCATCACAACTTTCCTCTCTGGCGACCACTACTGCAGATTTCCTAACGCACAACTGTATCGTTACGAAGACACTTGTACGATAGGTATCAATACGCATCACAATCCTAATTAATGGGGTAAGAGTTATTGATTCTGGACTCCAAAAGCCACATGCTTTTATCCCATAATAAAAAAGAACCGCCTTATTCGAGGCCTCGCGAGGAGTCAATGAAAGCAATCAATATCATTACCTGGCTGGTTTTTCCTGTCATGGTAGTCGCTGTGCTCGGCGGCGGCGTATGGGCTATTGATGCCGGTCACGAGCCAAGCCTGGTGGCCGGTGTTGGCACCTTTGTGAGCCTTGCGCTGGTGGTAGTCCTTGAGCGATTGCTTCCTTACCGAAAGGATTGGAACCAGTCGCAAGGCGACCTAGGTGCCGACTTGCTCTATCTACCAAGCTATTTCGGCATCAACGCGTTGGTACAACCGCTCGTGGTTGCGGGCATTGTGCTGGGAGGAGGCCTTCTGTCAGAGTCGCTGGACGTGGGGTTATGGCCATCAGATTGGCCGTTGCTCGCTCAGTTTCTACTAGCCTGTGTCGTAGTAGAGTTTTTTGATTACTGGCCCCATCGCTGGATGCACGAAGTGCCGCTGCTGTGGCGTTTTCACGCCATTCACCACAACCCTAAACGGCTGTATTGGCTGAATGCAACGCGAGCGCATTTTGGTGAAGTAGTATTTCGCGGGATCTTTAATGCCATTCCGCTGGCTGTATTGGGAGCAGGGGGTGAGGTGCTCGCACTGATAGGCTTGGCGAACTCTCTACTGGGCCTCTTCCAGCATGCCAATATCAACTTCAAGCTCGGCCCTTTGAGCTGGGTGTTCAGCGTAGGCGAAATGCATCGCTGGCATCACTCGGTCAAAGTGTCCGAGGCTAATCACAATTACGGGAGCAACTTCCTGTTCTGGGATGTTGTGTTTGGCACCCGATACCGTGACACAGAAAGGTCAGGCCCAGACAGACTGGGTATTGAGAATGACCACATTCCAAGCAGTTGGTGGTCTCAACTTGGGGTGCCCTTCAAAAAAACATCAAGCAACCCAGAGTGACTCACCCTCAGCCCCACTCCCGCCGGAAAATATTTTCCGGTGTTCCCTCGGCCGCTTGCTGTACGCTTTACACTACCTGCATCCGGCCAATTGCCAATTAACGGCCCTAACACTGCCCATGAGTCGCTGCACTCACTCGGGTTATATGATTAGGCTTTGTTAACAAACAGTCGCTTGAGCTTGATGTATTCTCTCAGGCCAACGTATCTGACTTCAACTGGAGCTGCTTGATGTCCACATGCCCTTATAAGAACATCCTAGACCCAGATATCTATGCAGATAGTAAGCATCACGCCATATTTGCGGATATCAGAGATCGCTCTGACGGCTTGGCGCGTATCGATGATCCCCTCACGGGCGTCCCGTACTGGGCAGTTACCAAGCGAGAGATCGCTGACTACGTTTGCAAGCACCCGCTGTTGTTCTCCAGCGAGGCGAAAACCATCCTGCCCAAGGAGGTTCCAGAGGAAGAAATTGCGCTGTCACGCCTCATGCTGGTAAACATGGACCCGCCTCATCACGTGAAATACCGCCGCATCGTACGCAATGCGTTTACCCCCAAAGCGGTATCAGGGTATGAGCAGCGATTTCGCGAAGTTGCCAGGGAAACCATCGATCGCATTGCCAGCAAAGGTGAATGCGAGTTTGTCACCGAGGTTGCGGCGGAGTTGCCACTCGTTGCCATACTTTCACTGTGCGGCATTCCAATGGAAGACAAGCAACAGTTCTTTGACTGGACCAACACGATGATCTTCAGCGAAGACGAAGATATGAGTGGTGAGGACGGTTTTGCGGCATCTCAGGCTGCCGCTATCGAAGTGTATGCCTATGCGGCAGCACTGGCAGAAAAGCATAAAACCGAACCACTAACCGATATCGTTGGTGCGCTGCTCGACGGCACAGTAAACGATGAAAAGCTGACACCGGAAGAATTCCAGCTGTTTTTTCTGATGCTGATTGCAGCGGGCAACGAAAGTACCCGCTCGGTTATCGCCCACGGTATGCGACTGCTGATTGAGCATCCAGATCAGCATCAAAAGCTGCTCGACAAGCCCGAACTTATCTCATCCGCCGTTGAGGAAATTCTGCGCTACAACCCCGCCTTTGTGCAGATGCGTCGCACGGTAATGCAAGACACGGAGATTCAGGGCCAAGCTCTGAAGGCGGGCGATAAGATGGTGCTGAATTGGCAGGCGATAAACCACGATCCGGATATTTTCGAAGACCCGGAGCGTTTTGACGTTGAGCGTTTCGCCCGCAACCCCGAACTCGGCAGCCAGCACCGCGCCTTCGGCAAGGGAGAGCACTTCTGCATCGGAGCGCACATGGCTCGATTGGAAATGCAGGTCATGTTCGAAGAGTTGCTGCCCCGCCTGAAGAACCCGCGTTTCGCCCAGCCTGTAGAGTATGTGCGAGATTACTTTGTAAACAGTATCAAACACATGCAGATTCAGTTTGACCCGGAAGTTGTGAAGTCCTCCTGAATACGATTCAACGGAGCTAGCGGAGTTAAGGACTATGGATAACGAGCGCGCGGTTGTAGGCAAACTGGTGTTTCACGGAACCGCGAATATTTTTATCTCTTTTTTCTGCGGAGCCATGATCGCGGCAGCCGCTATGGGGCAAATCAATAGCCAGAAGCAAGACTGGGTGTTGGCCCATATGGAGTCGCTCATTAACGGCATGATGCTGTTCATTGTCGCCGGATTTATCGGCAAGCTCGCCATGAGCGCCAAAAGTCAGCTCATTGCGGTCTACTGCCTGATTGGCATGGCATACTGCAACACTATTTTCGGCATCGGCCGTGGTGCAACTGGCGCGCTCGGCTATGAGTTTAACGACAATCTGGCTAACAATATCACTGCACTCGCGGGCCAGATTGGAGTACCACTTGCAGTGGTAGCATTTCTGCTTATTGGCCTCGCTGCTTGGCGAACTCGCTAGCTGCGACGCAACTCAGAGAGCAAGGCGCAATGGTCCGACATGTGTTTCCAAGGCTTTCCCGACAGCACGCGACTCGTAACCACATCGAATCCACGCTGATAAATGCGATCCATCGCTAACACAGGATGAATAGCCGGAAAGGTTTTTGCCAGCGCGCCTCGCTGAGCGAGTTCGGTCTCAGTCAAGCCCAGACTTTTCTCAATTTGAGCATGGGCTTTACCCCGCCAATCATTAAAGTCACCAGCCAAAATTAGCGCGTCGTCGGCAGGAATGGCATCACCGATATAATCAATCAGTTGGCTTACTTGCCGCCGCCGCTCTCTTTCAAATAGCCCCAGATGCACGCACAACAGGTGTATCCCCTCTTGCGTGTGGCCATGCAGTAGTCCGCGCTGGGAAAATGAATAGCAGCTGATATCGATATTTCGTGATTCGTTGAACGGAATTTCACTAAGGATGGCATTGCCGTGATGCCCGTGCTGGTATATCGCATTCTGCCCATACGCAAAATGATCCCAGACGGAATCCGCCAGATACTCCATTTGGTTGCCCTCCGGCCAGTCTGGAATTCGCCGCCTATTCTTTGTATTGTCTCCAACCACCTCCTGCAGAAATACCACATTGGCGCCACTTTGGCGCAGACAGTCGCGAATGCCTTCTAACGTAAACGCGCGATTTCCGGCGGAAAAGCCCTTATGGATGTTCAGTGTGAGAATTCGATATGTCGACATATACAACAGACTCTCCAGACTCGCGCTACGAACTAAAGCCCTAAACTAGACTCGAGCAGCTACATCCTTATAGATAGCTCGAAAAGAGCCAGCAAAACGCGTCGCGCAGGCGATAATGAATTGGTCTGCCATCGAGCTCAGAAAGAGTGAATCTGCGACTGACGGCAATCGTTTGCTGGATATGGTCCGACACCAGCTCAGCGAGTGTTTTATCGTGCATCTCAACGCCCAGCTCAAAGTTCAGACGCAGGCTACGTGAATCCATGTTAGCGGACCCAGCCATCACATAATTGCCATCAATCGTCAGAAGCTTTGTATGAGCAAAAGGCGGGGGCTGAGCATACACTTCAACATCCCACAGAATGAGCTCCCATAACATATTGCGTGTCGCCCAATCGACGAATCTTAGGTTGCTGCGCTGGGGTATGACGACCTGAACCTTGACCCCTCTCAGACTGGCAGATTGAAGAGCAGAAAGCAGCTCGCGGTTCGGAACAAAATAGGGAGTCATGATGGTAATCGACTCCTGAGCCGCGGAAAAAACACCCAGCAGCGTCATCGCTAGCGCATCAAGGTTTTCATCCGGGCCATCATCAATAACGCGACAGCACACCGAACCGCTTCCATCTTCTTCTCGCGGCGAGGGGAGTCCCTGAAGCTCCTGCCGGGTCACCATCCACCAGTCTCGCTGAAAGACTTTCTGCAGGCTTTGAACGACGGGGCCGGTTGCAAGAAAGTGTACATCTTTCGTTTTATGTCGATTGTTCGGATCGTCCACCATGTGCCGCGAATCGATATTGATGCCACCGAAAAAGGCTGTGTCGCCATCGATAATAGCAATTTTTCTGTGGTTGCGCAGATTGATACCAAACGATGGCGGTATCAACGACAAGGGCATAAACTCGACTACCTCAACCCCCGCCTTTCGCAAACCCGAAAGGGCTGTTTTCCCACTGTACAAGGCGCCGGTGCCGTCAATAATTACACGCACTGTAACACCACGGTTTACCGCTCGCGCCATGGCCTGAATCACGTCTTTCCCTATACCCCGCCCGGAAAACAGGTAACTGGATAGCAGCACACTCTGCTTAGCGTTATCGATAGCCGTAACTATTCGAGGGAAAAAGGCCTCACCGTTATACAACAGCTCTATACAGTTACCACTGCTCACGGGCTCGTGCGTCACCCTTTTGCCAACCCGCATAATCGCGGGCAAGGAGGACTCAATGTCAGATGCATTGACGACGTAATGGCGATCTGCGCGCTCATAACCGAAATGAAGAAATGGCAGATAGTGCCCAGAAAAGTGCCGCGCTACAGACCGGATGCGGTTAATACCAAAAATGAAATAGAGAAGCGGCCCAGCAATGGGGAAAAGTACTATCACGCCAACCCAACCCAGCGCCGCGCGATGATCGCGCTTGTATACCAGCGCGTGGACCAGCGCCAGTGCCATCACGCCAATATGTAGCGATATCAAAAACCAGCTCAATTCAACACTCCGTGCAAACGGCCGAATGTATCAACGGACAGTTTAACCATTTACAAGTGGCGACAGCCAGAAAACTCTAGGCCTGTAACTTATCACCCGTTTTGCTCCGTCAGCGTTAACCGTATTAACATGGCGACGCTTATTCAGCATGGCATCGACTAATTGGCCTGTTTCTGATCAGGCATGACATCACTCGAATGCCATCTAAGCCAGCTATGTCATTCGGCTTTTCCACTACCTGTCAGGCCGCAATACGCGATAGACCGCCTAATACTCTGCGTGATTCAAGCCGCACGCCCCAAAGGATATTGCGGCGGTGAAAGTCTTCTCAAAATAGCAGGCCTCTTATGCCATTGATCTT
Source organism: Litorivivens sp. (assembly GCF_057445395.1). Classification (NCBI taxonomy): domain Bacteria; kingdom Pseudomonadati; phylum Pseudomonadota; class Gammaproteobacteria; genus Litorivivens; species Litorivivens sp. The sequence goes on along the minus strand of NZ_JBVBUV010000071.1, from coordinate 11,346 downwards.
CGATCTGGAACGCCCGATGCTAGAATACCAGCCGCTAAATCAAGGAATTTTCATTGGTCATCCTAGAAAAAGAAAATTGGTCAAAAACATTCTCCAACGAGGATTTCTCAGATTGCGACATTGCGGCCATCGAATTTGACGGATGCACTTTCACTGATTGTGACTTCAGTGAAGCAAGCCTCGCAAAAAGCACTTTCTCTGACTGCGCGTTTGAGCGCTGCAATTTAAGCGTCGTCCGACTGGATTACTGCAAACTTTCTGATGTAACTTTTCGTGACTGCAAACTGCTGGGTGTAGATTGGACTCGGGTAGCCTGGCCTCGAATGTTATTTGAATCGCCCATCCGGTTTTACGACTGCTTACTTAGCGACAGCTCCTTTCATGGACTGCAGCTACCAGAAATAGTGATGGAGGGGTGCACCACACACAACGTGGATTTTAGAGAGGGAGATTTTTCCAAGGCCAGCTTTATCCGAAGTGATTTTACTGGCGCTATTTTTTCTGAGACCAACTTGACCGGCACCGATTTTTACGGCGCCATCGAATTTGATATTGATATCACGCGAAATCAGATTGCGCAGGCGAAGTTTGATCGCTTTGAGGCAGTACGATTGCTTGCATGTCTGGACATAGAGCTAATCGACTGAGCACTTCACAGGTACCGGCTCGAGAAAGGCTGTCTAGTGCTATTACCCATCCTCACCAACCCCAGAGGATTACCAGGCGCGTATTAGCGCTATTAGAGCGTCCGCAAAAAAGCGATCAGGGATTTTCGTTGCCTAGGGGTTAAGCCCTTAAACAAATGAAGTAGTTCGAGCTGATCAGCTGTTAGATAGACCGGTACAGTTTCATTTACCCCGCCACCAGCTTCGCGGTCTCGCCCTGTGGTCAACCATTGGTAGCTGACACCAAGCTCAGCGGCCAATGCTTCCAGGCGTTCTCGTCGCGGTGCGGTGCCCTGGCCCGATTCCCATTGACTGCAAGCACTGCGAGTAATGCCCATTGCCGCCGCCAGCTCTGCCTGCGAGAGCCCCGCCGCCTGACGCGCCTGCTTGATACGTGAACCAATACTCATGGCGGGAGTTTAGAAATACTTGACGAGAGGGGAAAGGCAAGAATAATTAACCAGCTAAGGTTAGTATTGCTAACCTCGCTTTTCTGAATACCAAGGGACTGGAACAGACATGGTAAATTCACTGAATCCAACAGGAGACCTAAACCAGCTTCTCACTGAGTTCGGGCTTGATCCTGACGCTATTGCCGATCGCGCGCAGCTAGCGGTAGAGCAGGTAATTCTCGCTCTATGCCCCCACTATACGACGCGATGCCCGCTTATTATTTTGATAAAGGTACATTGCGCTGCAGAAACGCTGCTGCGACACAGTGGCTGGGAAGGAGACACGCGCATTATATGGCGACATTTTTCCGCATTGCTGGAGTCGGCCAGAGCGACCGACAATTGACCCAGCCCCGGCACCACGAGCCGGGAAATGCTATTTGCGTAAACCGGTCGATATCTCGCGCCTGCAATCAACCAACCACTTCTGCCAGATCACCCTTGGTTTCAAGCCAGGCTTTACGATCTGACGAACGCTTCTTGGCCAGTAACATGTCCATGATGGCTGCCGTATCATCACCGGGCTCTACGGTGAGGCGAACCAGCCTGCGAGTGTCGGGGTCCATAACAGTTTCACGAAGCTGCAGCGGATTCATCTCACCCAAGCCTTTAAAACGGGTCACCTGAATCTTACCTCGCTTGCCTTCGGCTTCAATGCGATCAAGCACGCCCTGTCGCTCACTTTTATCCAGCGCGTAATAGGTTTCCTTGCCCACATCGATTCGGTACAGCGGCGGCATGGCCACGAACACATGACCGGCCTGCACCAAAGGCTTAAAATGTCGTACAAACAGCGCGCAGATCAGGGTGGCGATGTGAGCACCGTCAGAATCCGCATCTGCGAGGATGCAAACCTTGTGATAGCGCAGGCCGCTTAGATCGTCAGACGCCGGATCGACGCCGATGGCCACCGAAATATCATGCACTTCCTGTGAGCCGAGAATTTCCTGCGAGTCCACTTCCCAAGTGTTCAGAATTTTACCGCGCAGCGGCAAAATAGCCTGAAACTCACGGTTGCGGCCCTGCTTGGCACTACCGCCGGCAGAATCCCCTTCTACCAGAAACAGTTCGCCGCGCGACGGATCGTCACCCGAGCAGTCCGCGAGCTTGCCTGGCAACGCCGGCCCCGATGTCACCTTTTTACGCACCACTTTCTTGGCTTTGCGCAAGCGGGTCTGGGCATTGGAGATGCATAGCTCGGCCAGCTTTTCCGCTTCGCCAGTGTGCTGATTCAGCCACAAACTGAAGGCATCTTTGGCCACTCCGGAAACAAAGGCCGCAGCCTCGCGTGAACTCAAACGCTCCTTGGTCTGACCGGAGAACTGAGGATCTTCCAGCTTAGACGACAACACATAGCAGCATTTGTCCCAGATATCTTCCGGAGTCAATTTCACCCCGCGTGGCAGCAAGTTGCGAAACTCACAAAACTCGCGCATGGCCTCAAGCAGACCGGTGCGCAAGCCATTTACGTGGGTACCGCCCTGGGCGGTGGGTATCAGGTTCACGTACGATTCGGTGGTCAGCTCACCACCTTCCGGCAGCCATTGCACCGCCCAGTCTACAGCTTCGTTGTGGCTGGAGAAGGTCCCGACAAAAGGGTCCGTGGGCAGAGTTTCCCAGCCTTTGGTACTGCTGGTGAGATAATCGACTAGGCCGTCTTCGTAAAGCCATTCTTCGCTGGCGTCACCGGTCTCGTCTTTAAATATAACGCGCAGGCCGGAACAGAGCACAGCCTTGGCGCGCAATACATGCTTCAGGCGAGAAACTGAAAACTTGGCGGAGTCAAAATATTTTGGATTGGGTTTGAAGCGCACAGTGGTGCCGGTATTGCGCTTACCGCAGGAATCGATCACTTCCAGATCTGAAGCCTTATCCCCGTCGGCAAAGGTCATGCGGTAGACCTGCCCGTCGCGGCGAATGATGACCTCAAGCTCGGACGAGAGCGCGTTTACGACCGATACACCCACGCCGTGCAAACCACCCGAAAACTGATAGTTTTTGTTGGAAAACTTGCCGCCCGCGTGAAGGGTGGTAAGAATCACCTCCACCCCTGGCTTGCCCTGCACCTTGTGCATATCCACCGGCATACCCCGGCCGTCGTCGCTACAACTCAACGAACCGTCTTTGTACAGGGTAACGGTGAGCTCCTTCGCATGTCCCGCCAGCGCCTCATCGACGCTGTTATCGATCACTTCTTGAGCAAGGTGATTGGGGCGGGTGGTGTCGGTATACATACCGGGGCGCTTGCGCACCGGCTCCAGCCCCGTGAGGACTTCAATCGATTCAGCGGTATAGTCAGACATAAAGTTTATTGTTCAGTCAGATTCAGAAAAACGGCAATATCGGGCAGGTACTGCTCGTAGGTGGTAAAGGAGTGGTCGCCGCCCGGTTCGACGGTCATTCTACACGCACTGTAGTAGCTTTGTGCATTTCTGTAATCAAGGGTTTCATCTCCCTCCTGCAAAAGCACCCAATAGCGCTCCGGCGTAAGGGACGAAGGCTCCATGCGGGCCAATTCTTCGGTGTGCCCCAGGGTTATCTGAAAGTATTCATCGGTATATGGGTTGTGATTTTCGCCAATATAATGGCGAATCAAGTTATGGGGGCGCACGGCTGGATTGATCAGCACCGCTGGCAGCGCATATTTCTCCGCGAGCACCGTGGCAAAAAAACCACCCAGTGAACTGCCGATCAGCCCCACCCGCTCATGGCTGGCCAGCAGTGCCTGCAGCTCATACTCAACGGTGTCCAGCGTGGCCTGCGGGGTATTGGGCAACGCGGGTACGCGACAGCTGACCGCAGGCTCAAGCGCCTCCATAAAGGCGCCGGTTTGCTGCGCCTTTATGGACTGGGGAGAAGAGATGAAACCGTGTATGTACAGGACTGCTGCAGCCAATCAGTACCCCTTGGCAGCCAGGTCTATGGAAAAGGGCACATCCAGCACGCGCTCGACGCCAGTTTTCAGCGAACCATCATCGAAGAGCTCAAACCAGCGCAGGCCTGGTGCCTCGTCGCTCACCAGAAATCCGGGGCTGGACCGGGCGAACTGCACACAGGTGGAAGGAGATGTAATGAATCGAATACCGTCGCGCACGGTATCCATTTCCTGATGTACGTGTCCTGAGGTGACAGCTTTCACCTGCGGGTAGCGGCTAAGCACCTCGGTCAATTCTTCGCTGTTGCTCAGTACCTGCTCATCCAACCACTCGCAACCTACAGGCAATACGTGGTGATGCAGGGCAACAAGCGTGTATTGGTCGCGATGTTGCTTGAGCTGTTCATCCAGAAAGACAAGCTGATCGTCACCAAGCGTTCCGCATGGCGTGCCCGGCACGGAGGAATCGAGCGACAACAATTGCCAGGCACCCAGATCAACCCGGGGGCGGAACCAGCGCTCGTCGCATATGGCTTTCATAGCCGGCACGTTGTCGTGATTGCCCGGCAGCCACACTACATTGTCGCGCTGCGCGAATACATCGTATACACGCTGATAAGCTTCGCGGTAACCGTTGTTGGAGATATCACCACTGAGCAGGTAAAGCTCGGGCGCCGGCATGGACTCCGCCAGCCGCAATACCTGAGAAAAACTGTAGTCGGTATCAAGCCCCAATAGCTCGTAGCCTGGCAGCTTGCCCAGATGGGTGTCGCTGAGTTGTGTGATCCGTGTCGGCTTCATTGAGTTGCCAAAATCGCTCCTGCGAAAGTATTGCTCAAGCAACTGATGCTTGCATGAAGAATTTCAGCCTGTCTCCCGTGGCTCGCGGTGCCGACCTGACGGTTGTGTGGGCTTTCCAGAGATTGAGACATACAACGCCAAATCAGACCAGCTACTTTGTCGCATTTTCGCAGCACAAATAGCTACAGTGCTGTGAATTCTTCCACTTGCATTTCGCTACGCCCCTGGTCTAGGCAGTGTTCAAGCCACTCCCCCAGGAACCGGTTCCATTGTTGTTTTTCGTCGCGCTGGTGCATCTGCCGGTTGGGATAGCTGTGCTTGCTCAGCACCCGGTTGCAGTTGGCAAAGGAAGCAACTTCGGCCACCCCGGCATCGTGATACACGCGCACAGACATACGGCTGTTCAGCTCCTCAAGCGAACCCTGCTGCTGGGTGATTGCCAGCAAGCTGGTATAGGGGGTGCGCTCTACCACCTTTATGCGAACCGAGGAGCGCTCACCTACAGCAAACGCGCGACAATCACCTGACTCCATACGCGGAAGCAATCTGCACAGACGCACAAAGTTCAGCTCGCACTCTGCAAGGTGCGCTGAAAGATCGACGTTGTACACTGATTTAACCACTAATCTTCCCGTTTTTACCCAAGGGTGAACTGCCCAGCTAAGCACGATCATACCCGCTGGGGGTATACTTAAAAATACTTAATTAACCTGATTCACCAAGGCCAATTTGCTAAACTCGCTGCCGGAAACCTACAGGACACGAAGGATAGCCTGATGTCGCATCGCTTTATACCCTTGGCACTGGCCGGCCTGGTCAGCTTTGGTAGTTCGCTCAGCCTTGGCGAGAGCCTCAGTGAAATCTACGAACTGGCGCTGCAAAATGATGCCACGCTTAAGGCGGCGGAGGCCACCTATCGGGCTAATCTGGAAACTGAGAATATTACCAGAGCGGCACTTCTGCCCCAGGTCAGCGGCAACGCCCGCTACAGCCGCAGTGAAAGCGAAATAGAGCAAGGCCCCAATCCCACCCGTGGCACAACCACTCCCATCAACCTGGACCTGGACACCGATAACACGACACTGTCTCTGTCGTTGAACCAGAGCATTTTTGACCTACCCAGCTGGTTTACCTTCCGCTCCGGAAAGCTCATCAGCAAACAGGCCGAAGCACAGCTCGCCGCCGATCAACAGGACCTTATCGTGCGGGTCGCCCAGAGCTATTTTGGGGTATTGCGCGCCTATGAGAATCTGGAGGCGGCCCGCGCTGAAGAACGTGCTGCCAAGCGCCAACTTGAGCAAACCCAGCAACGCTTTGATGTTGGCCTGATTGCCATCACCGATGTGCATGAAGCGCGTGCAGTCTATGACAATACCGTGGCCCAGCGCCTGACCTTCGAGGCAAATCTGGGTACCGCTTACGAAGCTCTTTCAGTATTGACTGGACGCAGCCACAGCGAGATCGCTCGCCTGAGCGAAGAGTTCCCCATCACTGATCCAACGCCAGCGGATCGCGCCGAGTGGGTCAACTTCGCCTTGAAAAACAACCACCAGTTGCGTGCTGCGCTGTATCGCATGCAGTCGAGTCAGAAAACTGCCGAAGCTAAAAAATGGGAACACCTGCCGTCGGTGACAGGCAGTATCAACTACCAGGACAGCGACGCCGAAAATGAGTACGCCGCCGCTGCCGGCAGTTTTTCAACCGACGACCTGACAGAAACCGTGGTCTACCAGATTGACCTGAACGTTCCTATCTTCTCAGGTGGCGGTGTAAGCGCCACTCGCCGACAAGCTTACGAGCAGTACAACGCCGCATTGCAGCAGAAATTGAACACCCAGCGCCAGATAGTGCAGCAAACCCGCTCACTGCACCTGACCGTTGGCACCGATGTACAGCGCATCAAAGCCCGCAAGCAGAACATCGTGTCAGCCCAGAGCGCACTGGATGCCACCAAGGCAGGTTACGAAGTGGGAACACGCAATATTGTTGACGTGCTGCAGTCGCAGCGTTCGCTGTACGCGGCAATTCGCGACTACGCCAACACGCGATTCGACTATGTGCTGAATATGTTGCGACTTAAGCAGCAGGCGGGGACCTTGAGTCCGGATGATATTTACATGTTGGATAAGTGGTTGTTGGCCGAGCAGGCGCAGAAGCAGGATAAGTAAGGTCGCTCGCCGATTTAACTAAGCACAACTCTCTTTACGAAGTGGTTTTTGGCTTTTGTTTCGCCCTGCTGGGCGAAACAGATGCCAGCAGCCAACCTCGATAATGAGAACTACGACAAAACCCCGTCAATAACCCCCAACAACCTCCCCAATGCTCCCCGATTGGCCTCAATCACGCCAATCGCCGCATCACCGCGCTGCTGCCGTACGGCGTCGTCCTGGAGAAGACCCAAGACCTCACGCGCCAGCGTCTCGGCAGAATCTGCCAATGTCAGTGCACCCGCCTGCTGCAGCAAGGCGGAAATTTCGAGAAAGTTGTAGTCACTCGGGCCATTGACCAAAGGCAAGCCCCAAGCCGCCGGCTCAAGACTGTTATGCCCGCCACGCGGTATAAAGCTACCACCCACACTGGCAACATCGGCACAACCAAACAGCAATTTGAGTTCACCCATAGTGTCCAGCAAAAGAACCGCCACACCGCCGACCTGATCACCATGACTTCGTCGCGCATACCCTAGCCCGCTGCGCTCAATCAGGGCAGCCACTGCATCAAAGCGCTCGGGGTGACGCGGCGCAACTAACAGCAACGCCTCAGGGACCGCCGCGCGCACCTGCGAGAACGCCTCCAGAATCATGCTCTCCTCGCCTTCGTGGGTACTGGCACAAATCCAGACAGGTCGCCTATCTGCCTGCCAGGCATTGCGCTCTGCAAGAGCCTGTTCTCGCAGCGCGTCGTCGATGGTGATATCAAACTTTACGCTACCGGAGACCAACACCTGCCCAGACTCCGCGCCGAGCGATCGAAAACGCTCGGCGTCGGCCTCAGTCTGGGCAACGATTCTTGAAAAACGGCTAAAGACTGCCTCAGTCAACGCCCGCAACCGGGCGTAACCACGGGCCGATTTCTCCGACAACCGGGCATTGGCCAGCACCACCGGCACCCCCGCATCGCGGGCGCAACACACCATGTTCGGCCAGATTTCGGTTTCCATGATCAGCAGCAGAGCAGGCCGCGTTTTCGCCATAAAGCGCTTCAGTGAAAAAGGCAGGTCATAAGGTGCATACACATGAAATACGCTGTCACCCAACATATCGCGCACCCGCTCCGATCCGGTCGGGGTCATGGTGGTCACCACTACCACATGGTCTGGATAGCGCGATTGCAACTCCCGAATCAGCGGTATGGCAGCGATAACCTCGCCTACCGACACAGCATGTACCCAGAGGCTTTTCTCCATCGCCGGGCAAGTAAAAAAACCAAAGCGCTCGGCAATGCGACGCCGGTAAGCCGGTGCTTTCAGTGAGCGCTGCAACAATCTGAGCACCAGAAACGGCGACAATATATAGAACAGCACTGTATATAGAAGAAGTGGCATAACTCTGGCGGGTGGCAATTGTGCCGCAAAGGATAACGACAGCCCCGAAACAAGTGAAGCTCTTTGCTATACTGCGCCCCTCGAAAGGAGAGTTTATGACACAGACGCAAGCCCGCGTAGACACAGTAATTTTCGGGGGCGGCATCGCCGGCCTGTGGCTGCTGAACAGGCTGGTGGCCGAGGGCCGCAACGCCGTGCTCTTTGAGCAGGATGCCCTGGGCAGCAGCCAGACTATCGCCTCACAGGGCATGATTCACGGCGGCATCAAGTATGCGCTGGGCGGCGCGCTGACCGGAGAATCGGAGGCCATCGCCGCCATGCCGGGCCACTGGGCGCGCTGCCTGGAAGGCAAGGGCGATGTGGATATCAGCGCCTGCAATGTGCTGAGCCATCACTTCTATCTGTGGTCAACCCGCTCCATTACGTCGAAACTGACCTCTTTTTTTGCCAGCAAAATGTTGCGCGGCCGTGTGAACTCAGTGAAAGCAGCAGATCGCCCACCCGCTTTCGATAGCCCACAGTTTCGCGGCTCGCTCTACCGACTGGCTGATCTGGTGCTCGATGTACCATCCCTACTGGACACATTGGCAGCGCCACACCGCGACCGTATTTTTCGCATCGATTGGCAAACCGCCGCATTGCTGCGCAAAGACCGGCGTATCATCGCGCTGCGCTTTGCGGACGGTCTCATGCTCGAAGCAGATCACTTTGTATTCGCCGCCGGCGCTGGCAATGAAGCTCTGCTCAACGCAGTAAACCTTGAGCAACCCGCCATGCAGCGCCGACCGCTGCAACAAGTACTGGTAAAACACGACTTTCCCAGCCCGCTCTACGCCCATTGCATGGGCAATAACCCGTCACCGCGCCTGACCATTTCCAGCCATCGCTGCAATGACGGCCGCCACTGCTGGTATCTGGGCGGTGATCTGGCAACCGAGGGCGTAAATATGGACAGCGGCGAGCTGATCGAGCGCGCACAGAAGGAGCTGGCCGAACTGTTCCCTTGGATCAACTTCGGCACCACCCAATGGGCTACACTAAAAGTAGACCGGGCCGAGCCGCGCCAAACCCAGCTGGTTAAGCCAGATAAGGCCTATGCCGAGCGTCCTAAAGACTGTGACAATCTGCTCGTGTGCTGGCCCACTAAACTGACCCTGACACCGGATATGGCAAACCAGGCCAGCACGCTGCTGGGCTCCACGCCACCGAACGGAGCAACAGGCGCCATACCCGAGGCATTGGAGCGCCTGCCACGCCCCCCCATTGCCACGCCCTGCTGGGAAACCCTGTTTTGAGGAGGCGGCCATGACCAGTAACACACAACCATTGCCGCAACGGCGTTTTGGCAGCACCGAATTAAGCGTGAGCCCACTCGGCCTCGGTACGGTTAAGCTAGGGCGGGATAAGGGCGTTAAATATCCGCACCCCTTTACCATTCCAGACGACCGCGCTGCCGCAGACCTGATTGCACTGGCGAGAGATCTGGGCATCAACCTAATTGATACCGCACCCGCTTATGGCCGCAGCGAAGAACGACTTGGACCTCTGCTCAAAGGTCAGCGCGAACACTGGGTTATCTGCTCAAAGGTGGGCGAAGAGTTCAACAACGACAACGGTGATTCCCACTTCGATTTCAGTGCCCGCCACACCCGTCAGAGCATCGAACGCAGCCTGGACCGCCTGAAAACCGACTACATTGATATTGTGCTGATTCACTCGGACGGCCGCGATGAATATATTCTCCAGCATGAAGGCGCGCTCACGGCCCTGCAGCAATGCAAGCAGGAGGGTTTGATTCGCGCCATTGGAATGTCGACCAAAACCGTTACCGGCGGTTTGCTGGCCGCCGAGTTGAGCGACGCCGTTATGGTGAGCTACAACGCCGCCCACCAGGAGGAGTCGCCGGTACTGGATTACTGCGCACGCCACGGCAAAGCCGCGATTCTGAAGAAAGCGCTGGGCAGCGGCCACCTGATCAGCGAAAACGACCCTGCCCAGGCAGCGATGGGTTTTGCTCTGTCACACCCCGGCGTTACCAGCGCGATTGTTGGCACCATCAACCCGCAGCACTTGCGTGAAAATGTCGCCGCCTGCCTGCGCGCCCTGGGAAAAAGCGCCAACCTTGCGGCGACGCAACTATAACCGGCAGTTTTAAGCTTGCTGCCAAAGCGTCTTTAGCACGCCCACAGGGTCTGTGATATTATCGCGCCCCTATTGAACATGACTTCACTGGAGAACTCTTATGAGTGACAACATTACTCACGTCACAGACAGCTCTTTCGAGTCTGACGTTCTGTCTGCTGATTTGCCGGTACTGGTGGATTTCTGGGCGGAATGGTGTGGCCCCTGTAAAATGATTGCGCCCATTCTTGACGAAATCGCCAACGATTACGCGGGCAAAATCAAAGTCTGCAAGCTGGACGTAGACGCCAACTCTGACACACCTGCCAAATTCAGCGTGCGCGGCATTCCCACCCTGATGATATTCAAGGGCGGTAACGCCGAAGCCACTAAAGTGGGTGCGATTTCCAAGAGCCAGCTCGCCGAATTTATCGACGCGGCCCTGTAATTATCCCCCTTTAACCCTGCTTGCCTTCCACGGCAGGCAGGGTTATAGTGAAATCAGGTGTAGACGCCCACCCGGGCAAGTGCTAGATTGCACACATCACCCCTTGAAACCAATCTTATACTTTCGCTTCTTTTTAACGATTTAACTCCGCGTTCACGCCGCGCGTGTGCTTCGCAAGTTTTTCAACTTCCCAATAATCACTCCCAAAACCAATATGAACCTGACTGATTTAAAAACCAAATCCACCCAAGAATTGCTTGATATCGCCAATGAAATTGGCCTCGACAACGTTGCCCGCTCCCGCAAACAGGATATTATTTTCTCCATCCTGAAGCGTCACGCCAAAAGCGGTGAAGACATTTACGGTGATGGTGTTCTGGAAATTCTGCAGGATGGCTTCGGCTTCTTGCGTTCTGCCGCCGCTTCTTACCTGGCAGGCC
>NZ_JBVBUV010000070.1:0-19696 GCF_057445395.1 Litorivivens sp. | reverse complement strand
GATCTGTCCCGCAGGCTGTTTGCGGTCGAGTTTGACGCGTCAACGGCTGAGAAAATTGCAGAGGGTGATACGGCGAAATCTCTGATTGACGCTGCATTGAATGGCGGTGCATTAGGCGTCGCAGCCGAAGCCCTGGGTCTTGCCCAGCGTATGATCGATATTTCTGTTCAGTACACCAGCGAGCGCAAGCAGTTTGGTGTAGCGATTGGGACTTTTCAGGCGGTGAAACATCACATGGCAAATATTGCCTATCGTCTGGAGTACGCCAAGGCACCGGCGGCACGCGCTGCTTACGCGATCGATAACGGGCAAGACAATATTTCCATGGCGGTGAGTCACGTAAAACTGGCGGCCTGCGAAGCAGCTAATCTGGCAGCGAAGAACTGCATTCAGGTGCACGGCGCCATGGGTTACACCTGGGAAGTGGATCTGCATATTTATATGAAACGCGCTTGGGCGTATGCCAATACCTGGGGTGATGCGGCGTTTCACAAGCAGCGTGTTGCGGATTATGTGTTGGCGGGTGATGCCAAGCTGGGTGCGGGGAATACTTTCTAGAAAACAATCCTCACCCCGACCCTCGCGCAACGTCGCACCGCCCCAGGGAGAGGGAACTTGGCCGAACTCCGTAATGGAATTTACGCCCCCTCTCCCTCGGGGAGAGGGCTGAGGTGAGGGTAAAACCTCATAGGAAAACAGGAGGCAGTCATGCCAGAAGCCTACATTGTAGATGCAGTAAGAACCCCCACCGGTCGCCGCAAGGGCGGTCTGGCCCATGTTCACGCGGCAGATCTTGGCGGTCACATATTGAAAGCCATAGTTGAGCGCAACGGTATTCCCGACAACGAATACGACGATGTGATCTTCGGCTGCGTAGACACCATCGGCCCGCTGGCGGGTGATATTGCCCGTACCTGCTGGCTGGCAGCAGGCCTGTCGGACGAAGTGCCGGGCACCACCATTGACCGCCAGTGTGGCTCGTCTCAGCAGTCAGTACATTTTGCCGCTCAGGCCGTGATGTCGGGTACGCAGGATGTGATCGTGGCTGGCGGCGTACAAACCATGACCCAGATACCGATTTCCTCTGCCATGATGGCCGCCGAACCTCTGGGCTTCAAAGACCCGTTTTCTGGTTCGCAGGGCTGGGTTGCCCGTTACGGCGCGGAGCCGCCAACACAATTTAAATCGGCGCAGATGATTGCGGACAAGTGGGGCTTTTCCCGCCGCGACCTCGAGGAGTATTCACTCGAGTCTCACCAGCGCGCACTTAAGGCTATTGAAGAAGGCCGCTTTGATCGCGAAATTATCCCGCTGGAAGGTGTTGCGATGGATGAAACCCCGCGCAACTCCACCCTCGAAAAAATGGCTGAGCTGGACTATCTCTTTGGCTGCGACAAGGTTACGGCGGCGGTATCCAGCCAGACCTGTGATGGCGCCAGTGCCATGCTGATTGTCAGCGAGGACGCGCTGAAGCGCTATAACCTCAAGCCGCGTGCGCGTATCCATCATATCAGCGTGCGCGCCGATGACCCGATCTGGATGTTGACCGCGCCGATTCCGGCCACCCAATACGCGCTGAAAAAGGCGGGCATGACTATGAATGATATCGATCTGGTGGAAATCAACGAGGCTTTTGCCTCAGTGGCCATGGCCTGGTTGAAAGAAACCGGTTACGACCACGCTAAAACCAATGTGAACGGTGGGGCTATCGCACTCGGTCACCCGCTGGGTGCAACCGGTACCAAGCTGATGACCACCCTGTTACATGAACTCGAGCGCACTGGTGGCCGCTACGGCATGCAGACCATGTGTGAAGGTGGCGGTCAGGCTAACGTCACCATTATTGAACGACTTTAAATAATTTACCCCTCACCCCAACCCTCTTCCCGTGGGAGAGGGGGGCGCATTGAACTCGTTGTGAGGTTCCCTCTCCCACTGGGGGAGGGACAGGGTGAGGGGAGCACAACCCATTCGGAGGAAATAACATGGGAATTCTGGATAACAGAGTAGCAATTATCACTGGTGCTGGTGGGGGGCTTGGGGCCGCTCACGCAAAAGTATTTGCCAGTGAAGGCTGTGCTGTGGTGGTTAACGACATTAATGAAGCTGCTGCCCAGAAAGTCGTCGATGAGATCACTGCTGCTGGCGGCAAGGCCATCGTTAATACATCTGACATCACTAATTACGATGACAGCCTTAACGCCGTAAAGCAGGCTATTGAGACCTACGGTGACCTGAATATTGTGCTTAATAATGCCGGGGTTAACCGCGACCGCATGTTTGCGTCGATGACCGAGCAAGAGTGGGACACCATTATGGCGGTTCACCTGAAAGGCCATTTCTGTATCAGCTCGCACGCGGTGCATTACTGGCGTGGCCAGAGTAAAGAAGGCAAGCCGGTCAGCGGCCGTATCATCAATACTACCTCCGGTGCAGGCCTGCAGGGCTCCATTGGCCAAAGCAACTATGCGGCAGCCAAAGCGGGCATCGCCGCGCTTACGCTGAATCAGGCAGCCGAGTTGGGGCGCTATGGCATCACCGCCAATGCGGTTGCTCCGTCAGCCCGAACCGGCATGACCATGGGTGTGCCAGAAATGGCCCAGCGTATGGCGCCACCGGAAGACGGTAGTTTTGACCATTTTGCCCCGGAAAACGTGTCCGTTTTGCTGGCCTGGCTGGGTAGTGCGGAGTCTTCCCACATCACAGGGCGTGTATTTGAGTCTGAAGGCGGTAGAATCTGCATTGCCGATGGCTGGCGAACCACAGATGGCGTAGATAAAGGTGCCCAGTGGAAGCCCGCGGAAATCGGCTCTGCGATGGAGGAGCTGTTGAAAAAAGAAGTCCCCGCGCAGAAAGTCTGGGGAACCTGATCCCGGAAACCAACTAAAACGCACAGGGGTAACACAATGAAAAGAGCGCTTTTTCTGCTGGCAATACTGGCAACACCAGCTTGGGCAAATGACCTGAGCTTTCGCTTCAGTGACGATATGGCCGGACTTTCACTGAATGCCAACTCCCCAGATGGAAAGGCCTCAGTTGAAATTGGCGCCAATCATAACGAAGACGACGATGTAGAGATCTATCACGCCGGTTTTTATGCGGTGGGAAAGCGCGGCCGAATGCAGGGCCGGGTAGGCGTTAAAGGATACTACGCCGATCTGGATGCCTTTGAAGGCCCGGGTCTGGGTTTCGGCTTTGAGCTGAAAATCCCCACCAGCGACGTTTTCAGTTTTGTTGCGTCCTATTTCTATGGCCCGTCTTCGACCTCGTTTGACGATATGGACGGCTACCGCGATTGGAAAGTGGGTGCCCAAATCATGTTGTTTGAAAACTCCGCGCTGGAATTCGGCCTGTCTGACATCGAGATTGAAGTGGAAGATGTGCGTGGTGATTACGATTTTCAGGACGGCGCATACGTTGAGCTGAAATTGCTCTTCTAATGCCCTTTACCGAGGCAATCAATGGATTTTGTATTTACTGAAGAACAGCAGATGATCCGCGACACAGCGGAATCGTTTCTTGCTGAAGTGTCCACCAGCGAAGCCGTGCGCAAGGCGATGGCGACAGATTCGGGCTATGACGAGGCGCTCTGGCAGCAGATTTGTGCCGAGATGTACTGGCAGGCCATCCATGTGCCGGAAGAGTTTGGCGGCATGGGGCTGGGCTTTGTCGAGCTGGTGGCGATGATGGAACAGATGGGGCGCTATCTTTTATGTGCTCCGTTTTACTCCACGGTTTGCCTTGGTGTAAATACCCTGCTGTTGGCGGCGAGCGACGAACAGAAATCCGAGTACCTGTCGGCAATTTGTGAAGGTAGTCTAACGGCGACACTGGCCTATTGCGGTAAACGCGGCGGTCGCGGCGCTGACGCCATTACAGCGACCTACGTCGCTGATGGTGATGGATATGTGCTCAGTGGCGACAGCAGTTTTGTCGTCGATGGTATGACAGCGGGCCTGATTCTGGTTGCTGCCCGCGCTGAAGGCAGTAGCGGCGAAGAAGGTGTGAGCCTGTTTGCTGTACCCGCCGATAGTGCCGGGTTGGCGCGTAGCAACCTGCCGC
Source organism: Litorivivens sp. (assembly GCF_057445395.1). Lineage (NCBI taxonomy): Bacteria > Pseudomonadati > Pseudomonadota > Gammaproteobacteria > Litorivivens > Litorivivens sp. Next base: position 15,634 of record NZ_JBVBUV010000070.1, on the reverse strand, counting down.
TGCTGGACCAAACCCGCAAAATGGCGAATCTCACTTTCGAAAAGGTGAAAGTAAATGCGGCCAACCTGCTGGGACAGGCGGGCGAGGTTTGGCCGGTGCTGGATAAAGCGCTGGATCTGGCAACCATCGCGCTGGCCGCTGAGCAGATGGGGGGCAGCCAGCAGCTGCTCGACAGCACCGTGGAATACACGAAAGAGCGGGTTCAGTTTAATCGGCCCATCGCCAGTTTCCAGTCCATCAAGCACAAAGCCGCAGACATGATGCTGCGCGTTGAAGCGGCGCGCTCTGCCGTTTATTACGCGGCCTGTGTGGCGGATGAGGTTTTGCAAAATGGCCCACTCGCGGGTGAACTGCGCGAAGCAGCCAGTATTGCCAAAGCCTACTGTTCCGACGCTTACTTCAAAAATGCCGGCGAAGCATTGCAGATGCACGGGGGGGTAGGGTTTACCTGGGAATACGACGTGCACCTTTATTTTAAGCGCGCTAAGGGCTCTGAGCATATGCTGGGTAATGCGGCCTATCATCGCGAACGCGTTGCCAGTGTAATACTGGACTGAGGAGGTAGAAGATGAAATTGAGTTTCAGTCCGGAAGATGAAAAATTTCGCGAAGAAATTGCGCTCTGGTTAAAAGAAAACCTGACCGGCGAATTTGAAAAGCTCAAGTTTCGCGGTGGCCCCGGCGACGAACATATGTTCCCGGAGGAGCGCAAGGTTTGGGAGCAGAAGCTGGCGGAAGGTCGCTGGACTTGCGTTGGTTGGCCAAAGGAATACGGCGGGCGCGGGCTGTCTATAGAGCAGCAGGTGATTTTCTTCGAAGAGTACGCGCGCGCCGGTGCGCCCGGTCGCGTTGGGCATATTGGTGAAGGTCTGGCCGGGCCAACGATTATTGCTTTTGGCAGTGAGCAGCAGAAACAGAAATACCTGCCGGGGATCGTGGCGGGTACTGAGCTGTGGTGTCAGGGGTATTCCGAGCCCAGCGCGGGCTCTGATTTGGCAAACGTTAAAACCAAGGCGCGCTTCGATGAAGCAAAAGGCAAGTGGATTATCAATGGTCAGAAGGTCTGGACTTCGCTGGCCCACGAATCTGACTACTGTTTTGTCATTGCCCGTACCGACCCCGAATCAAAGGCGCACAAAGGCTTGGGCTTCTTTCTGATCAAGATGGATCAGCCCGGCGTGACGGTGCGTCCAATTGAACAGATTACCGGCACCTCTGAGTTCAACGAGGTTTTCTTCGACGATGCGCAGTGCGATGCCGAGGATATTGTTGGCCAGCCCGGAGATGGCTGGAAGGTGGCCATGGGTCTGCTGGGCTTTGAGCGTGGGGTGTCTACGCTCGGACAGCAAATGGCTTTCCAAAATGAACTCGATGAAGTGGTCAAAGTCGCGAAGCAGAGCGGCGCGGACAAAGACCCTGTGATGCGGCAGCGTATTGCCGATCTCTACCTGCGGTTAAAAATCATGCGCTTTAATAGCATGCGCATGCTTTCAGACGACGCCGGCGATGGCAGTCTGCAGAAAGAGGCTCTGATCTACAAACTCTACTGGGCCACCTGGCACCGTGATCTGGGCGAGCTGGCGGTGGATGTACAGGGCGAAGCCGGCCAGGTATTAGCGGCCGAGCCTTACACACTTACGCGCTTGCAGTCGCTGTACCTGTTTGTTCGCTCCGATACGATTTATGGCGGTACCAACCAGGTTCAGCGAAATATCATCGCCGAACGTGGGTTGGGTATGCCCAAAGAACCCAAGTGGTAAATTCATTAGCGAGCAGGGCTAGCTCCCGCAGTAAATAGACATTGTGGGAGCGGGCCCTGCCCGCGAAAACTCAAGTGAGAACGTTATGGATATCAAAAACCCCACCTACGTCCCCGGCCACGGCCTGCTGAAAGACAAGTCTGTATTGATCACGGCCGCTGCCGGTGCCGGTATCGGCTTTGCCGCCGCAAAAAAGGCTGTTGAAGAAGGTTGCCGCGCCATCGTGATCAGCGATATTCACGAAGGTCGCCTGGAGGCTTCAGTCGAAAAGCTGAAAGAAGATACCGGCCTGCAGAACGTGTGGGGTAAAACCTGTAACGTCGCGATTGAAGATGACGTTCAGGCGCTGATCAACTTTGCCGAGGAAAAACTCGGTGGCGTGGATATTCTGATCAACAATGCCGGCCTTGGTACATCGAAGCTGCTGATTGATATGGAAGACGATGAGTGGAACAAAGTGATCGATGTGACTCTCAACGGCACCATGCGGATGACCCGCTACATGATGAAGATTATGAAAACACGTGGCACGGGCGTCATTGTGAATAACGCTTCGGTACTTGGCTGGCGCGCCCAGAAAGAGCAGGCGCACTATGCAGCGGCCAAGGCCGGGGTGATGGCGTTGACTCGTTGCGCGGCGGTTGAGGCGGCCGACTTTGGCGTACGCATCAACGCGGTGTCGCCGTCATTGGCTGTTCACCCTATGCTGAAAAAATCAGCACCGGAAGAGCTGCTGGCAGAGCTGGAAGGTCGGGAAGCCTATGGTCGCGGCGCGGAAGTGTGGGAAGTCGCCAATGTGATGATGTTTCTGGCCTCAGACTATTCCTCCTATTTAACAGGCGAAACCATCAGCTGTTCTTCACAGCACGCCTGACATATTTTCTCTTGAAGGGAGCACAACCATGAAAGAAGCAGTGATTGTTTCAACCGCCCGTACCGCTATGGGCAAAGCTTTTCGCGGCGCGTTCAATGATACCGACGCTCCGGTATTGGGTGGCCATGTTATCCGTCACGCGGTAGAGCGTGCCGGCATTGAAGGTGGTGAGGTAGACGACGTACTGATGGGCGCGGCGGCCCAGCAGGGTTCACAGGGTTACAACATTGCGCGCCTGAGTGCGATGGCGGCAGGTCTGCCGGTGACTGTTTCCGGCGCTTCTTTGGACCGCATGTGTTCGTCTGGCCTGATGACCATTGGTTATGCCGCCAAGGCGATTATGACTGACGAGATTGATATCGCAGTGGCCGGTGGTCTGGAGTCTATCTCGCTGACCCAGAACAAGCACAAAAACGGGTACCGCAATGTATCCAAAGCGGTTACTGATCACACGCCCTACATGCACATGGCGATGATCGAAACCGCCGAGATTGTGGCGGATCGCTACAATATTTCTCGCGACGCGCAGGATGAATTTTCCTATCAGAGCCAGATGCGTACAGCTGCTGGCCAGCAAGCAGGCAAGTTCGATGACGAGATTGTCCCCCTGACCACCACCAAAGCGGTGTTCAACAAGGAAACCAAAGAGACCACCTACGAAGAGGTCACGCTGACTAAAGACGAAGGTAATCGTCCGTCCACCACATTGGAAAGCCTGCAGGGTCTGGCCCCTGTCTTTAAAGATGGCATGCTGATCAAGGAAGGCAAACACATTACCGCTGGTAATGCCTCCCAGCTGTCCGATGGTGCATCTGCGGTGTGTCTGATGGAAGCTTCACTGGCTGAAAAGAAAGGCCTGCAGCCGCTGGGTGCCTACCGCGGTATGGCGGTGGCTGGTCTGGCGCCCGAAGAAATGGGTATCGGCCCGGTATTTGCCATTCCCAAACTGCTCAAGCGCCACGGCCTGAAAGTGGGTGATATTGGTCTGTGGGAAATCAATGAGGCGTTTGCCTGCCAGGCGCTTTACTGTCGCGATCAGCTGGGCATTCCCAACGACCTGCTGAACGTTAATGGCGGCGCCATTTCTATCGGCCATCCCTTTGGCATGAGCGGTGCCCGCATGGTTGGCCACGCCCTGATCGAAGGCAAGCGCCGTGGTGTTAAATATGTTGTCGTCTCTATGTGTGTGGGCGGTGGCATGGGAGCTGCCGGTCTGTTCGAAGTGCTGTAGAATAGACATCCTTGTTGAAACGGGGCCTGAGGGCCCCGTTTTTCTTTCCCGGTGTTGAACAGGACGCCTGTATTCCAGGAACGGCATGAAAACCCTCGACCCACAATCGCGCTGGACCCTGTTGCTGATGTCGGCTTTTGTCGCCTTTGGCCCGCTGTCCACGGATATGTATCTGCCGGCCCTGCCGTCGCTGGTCGCCTATTTCGACACCACTCTGCCCGCCGTGCAATGGACGCTGAGCGCCTACCTGATAGGGTTTGCGACCTTTCATCTGCTGTGCGGGCCGCTGGCCGACCGCTACGGCCGCAAGCCGATTTTGCTGGGCGGCATTAGCCTGTTTACCGTGGCCTGTGTTGGCTGCGCGCTTTCTACAACGATTGAATCACTGATTTTCTGGCGCTTTATGCAGGGAATTTCAGCCTGTGTTGGGCCCACCCTGGGACGTGCCATGGCTCGGGATATCTATGGTCCCAGTCAAGCGGCCAAGGCACTCGGTTACATGGCGGCCATCATGGCACTGGCGCCGGTGGTGGCACCCCTGTTGGGCGGTTGGATGCTGGCGTTTACCAGCTGGCACTCTATTTTCTGGGTGCTGGCAGGCTACGGTTTGCTGGCGCTTGTGCTGGTCTGGCTGGTCCTGCCGGAAACCCTGCCGGCGCCAACGGCCCTGCGCCTATCAACCATTCTCAGTAACTATCGCCACTTGCTTAGCCATAGGCATTTTCTGGTGTCGGTGGCTGGTATTGCGACGCTTTATTCCGGGGCCTTTGCCTTTATTTCCGGCAGCAGTTTTGTGCTGATCGATTTTATGGGTGTTTCGCCAGCACATTTTGGTTGGTGGTTTATGTTAATTGTGGCCGGTTATATCGGCGGCAGTCTGTTTACGGCGCGAATGCACCGGCTTGATCCGGTACCGGTGATGATCGGTGGTGCGTTGTTGGGCAGTGTGGCGGCAGGTGTGATGGGTCTGTTAAGTTGGCTGGGGTGGCACCATCCGTTGGCGGTGGTTATTCCGATGGTGTTTTATACCGCGGCGGTAGGCATTACCATGCCGCAGGCGATGTCGGTGGCGCTGGCGCCGTTCGCCCATATGGCGGCAACGGCCAGTGCGCTGTTGGGATTTCTGCAGATGGGAACGGCGGCACTTGCCGGCGCTTTCGTTGGCAAGCAGCTCGATGGCACGGCCCTGCCAATGGCGCTGACGATGATGCTTGGTGGTCTGATTGCGGCGATGGGGTTCTGGCTGTTGCGCGAACGGGTGCGCTAACTCTCTGCTATGCTTACGGGTTGGCGCTACCGCAAGTTGGTACAATTAAGTAATTATTCTAAAACCGGTTTGAGTGGGTGAAACTCGATGATATGGCTGCGCCGAATGGCGTTTTATCTATTTCGGTTGCTGATGCGACCGGTACTGTGGGCGGTTAAACCCCAGATTATTCCAGAAAACCTCGACGCCTTGCGCGCGCGCTTGGATGACCAGCCGGTGTGCTATGTGCTGCGGCAACATAGCTGGTCTGATCGCATTGTATTGGAGCGCCTGTGTCGGGAACATGATCTGCCCGTTATCAATGCGCCTTCTGGAAAACTGCCGGACGGAGCCCACGCAACCTGCCTTTATCTTCCGGTGCTGGCGAAGCTGGATGAGGAACGCTCGCCAGTGCAGCTGCTGGATGTAATCAACCAGCTCGGGCTTGATGGTGAGGCGCCTGCCTTGCAGATGGTGCCAGTGTCTTTGTTCTGGGGGCGCGATCCGGGCAGTGAAACCTCTTTATTTAAGCTGCTGATCGGTGATGCAGAATTTGCCGGCGGCCTGCGTAAATTGTTGGTGATGTTGGTGCAGGGGCGTTCGGTGCTGGTCAATATTGCCGAGCCACTGGATTTTAACAAGTTTCTGCAGCGGCAGCCGAACCGGCTGCGCGCCGCCGAGCTGTTTCATCGCGGCTTGTCCTTCCATTTTCTGCGACAAAAAACGGCCACGTTGGGCCCCAGCCTGCTGTCTCGCCAGCAGATGATCAGTGCCACCTTGCGCCGTCCGACCGTGCGAGAGGCGATTCAGCAGGAGAGCCAGAACGAAAATATCAGCCGTGATCAGGCGCGCAAACGCGCCCGTAAAATGGCAGACGAAGTGGCGGCAAACTTTGATCCACGTATGATTCGTGTGCTGGAAATCGTACTGAGTTGGGTTTTCCGCAAACTGTTCAGCGGCGTTAAATCCTACAATGTGGACCGATTACGTAATACGGCAAATAAATACCACGTGATTTATATGCCGTCGCACCGCAGTCACCTCGATTACTTGCTTATCTCCTACACCCTCTACGTCAACGGCTTGGTACCGCCTCATATCGCGGCAGGGGTAAACCTTAATTTCTGGCCGGCAGGTGGTCTGCTGCGCCGTGGCGGCGCCTTTTATATACGCCGCAGTTTTGCAGGCCAGCCACTGTATACGGCAGTGTTCAAAGCCTACCTCGATGTATTGCTAGGTCACGGCTACCCCGTTGAATTTTTTCCTGAAGGTGGGCGTAGCCGCACCGGACGATTGCTGCCAGCCAAGCGCGGTATGCTGTCGATGGTTGTTGAAAGCTTTCTGGCGCAGCCCAGCCGATCGGCGGCGTTGGTACCTGTGTATGTGGGTTACGACAAGCTAGTCGAAGGCGGTAGTTACGCCAAGGAGTTGCGTGGTGCCAGTAAGAAAAAAGAGTCTGCGGGCGAATTGCTGAAAGCGCGCAAGATATTTAAATCCTCCTACGGTAGCCCCCACGTTGCGTTTGGCGAGCCCATCGTACTCTCGGAAGCCCTGAACCGGCTCGAGCCGCAGTGGCGCACCAAATTGCAGGCAGAGGACAAAACCTGGCTGCCGGTGGCGATAGAAAGGCTGTCGCGAATGGGGATGGAACGGGTTAACCAGGCGGCGGTGGTAAACCCCATTGGTCTGGTGGCAGCCATTTTGTTGTCCAGCCCGCAGCGAGCCATGGCGGAAGATGAATTGCTGGCACAGATCGACCGCTTTCTGGCGTTGATTCGCACCTTGCCCTACAGCGCTGATGTTGTACTGCCGGAGATGACGGCGAAAGAAATTTTTGAGTCAGCTGCGCGCACGGCGGGCTTATCCCGCATCGATCACGCCTGGGGCCCGATAATTACAGTAACCGGCAACGAAGCGGTCATGCTGACTTACTACCGTAACTCGGTGATGCATGTGTTTGCGTTGCCTTCATTAATTGCCCGTTTTTTGCGCCATAACCCCAGCATTAGTGAAGAAGATCTGATTGCCCGCTGTGTGGGCCTCTATCCCTTCTTGAAGCGTGAACTGTTTCTGCACTGGCCAGTACGTGAAGCAGATGAGCGAGTGCGGGAGTTGATAGATGCTATGGTCACACTGGGTTTATTGCATCGCAAAGGCGAGAAGCTGGTGCGGCCGGAAATGGGTACCAGCGAATACAGCGCGCTGATTGGTCTGGGTCGGCTGCTGCGCGAAGCCTTCGAGCGCTATACCATGTCCAGCTTATTGCTGGTTCATCAGCTGAGCGAAAAGCCGACAGAGCGTTCGGCCATTGAACAGCATATTATTTATCTGGCGCAGCGCTTGGCGATTCTTACGGGCCGAGAAGCTCCGGAGTATTTCGACAAAACGCTGTTCCGGATTTACCTTGATGCGCTGATTGACCAAGGTTTGCTGGAAGAGCAAAAAGATGAGGACAAAGCGCTGCTGGTGGTAAACCCGCGCTTGCAGGAGCTTGCTGAGCAGTGGGTCTGGTTGTTGGGGCCTGCAGTGCAGCAGGGGATGCAGCAATTGATTCGCGACCCGCGCCTGTCGTTACAAGAAATGGTCGGAGAGGGAATCTAACCGGCGCTGTAAATTGTGGAGCTCCGCGTCTGGCACTTGGCGCGGAGCGTCTATTTAGATCAGTTCTTATTTTCTCCGTTCAACCGGCAGTAACAAAACTGTCGCTAAACTGTCCTTTCTCCGTCACCTGATCTGATTACTCTGGCACCGTGTAAAGACATGGAGCCAAAGCTCTTGAATGAATCCAAGCTGCGGTATAAAGCGGTGTGGCTGTCCGACATACACCTGGGTTTCCGGGATTGTCGGGCAGATTATCTTCTGGACTTTCTCAACACCGTGGAATGCGAAACCCTGTATCTGGTGGGTGACGTGATCGACCTGTGGGCGTTGAAACGACGCTTTTTCTGGCCCGCCGCACATTACGATGTTATCCGCGCCATTCTCAAAAAATCTCGTCGTGGCACACGAGTAGTTTATATCCCCGGAAACCATGACGAACCCATGCGTGACCATGTGGGCGAAACGCTGGGCGCGGTGGAAATCAAACACGAGGTAATTCACACCACCGCCGATAACCGCAAGCTTCTGGTGTTTCACGGTGATGTGCTCGACGCCCATATGCGGCTTAACCGTTTTGAACACCTGCTGGGCGACATGGCCTACGACCTGTTGCTGTTTCTCAATCGCTGGGGCAATTACTTCAGGGAAAAAATGGGGCTGGGTTACTGGTCATTGGCGACCTATATCAAGAAACGGGTCAAGAACGCGCGTCAGGTAATTGAGGTGTATGAAGAGGCTGCAGCGCAAGAGGCGGCGCGTCGTGGTCTGGATGGCGTGATCTGCGGCCATATTCACCAGCCCGGTATGCGCATGATCGACGGCATTGTGTACTGCAACGATGGCGACTGGATTGAAAGCTGCAGTGCGCTCACTGAAACCAGCGAAGGTGAATTGCAGCTGCTGCACTGGAGCGATAAGCAGCGCATCTTGAAAGAATTTGATTCGCAGGTTGATCTGCACCAAGCGGCAGTTATCCCGCTGCGACCGGCTGTTTAGTGAATGAGTGTAGTGAATAAATGTAGTTCAGCCGAGCTGTCAGGAGACATGGCATCATGATCTGTGTAGATACGGTAATCAGTGAACGTTTTCCAGGGATTGCCGAAAAGCATCCGCATCTGCGCAATACGCTGGCGACGCTGTTTCGCTATCTGTTTCACGAGAGCGAATTCAAACAGTTTGAAAAGGATTACCCGCACCTGAGCGGACTCGACTTCGTTGACAAGGCGCTGGAATACTTCGACTTTGACTATAGCGTAAAGGCCTGGGAGCGAGAGCGGATTCCGGTGTCAGGCAAAGTTGTCATCGTGGCAAACCATCCCATCGGCAGTCTGGATGGTCTAGCCCTGCTGAAATTAATCAGTGAGGTGCGGCCCGATGTGAAGGTGGTGGCCAACGAGTTGCTATATAGCCTCAAACCCCTACGTTCACTTCTGTTGCCCGTGGATAACATGAACGGCAACACCCCCAAGCAGAATCTACGCAATATAGAAGGCCATCTTAATAGCGGCGGTGCGCTGATTATTTTCCCGGCGGGGGAAGTTTCACGACTGCGTGCAAACGGAGTGCGCGATAGCCGCTGGCGAACTGGATTTCTGCGCTTTGCGGGTAAAACTGATGCGCCGATTTTGCCCATTCATATCAACGCCCGTAATTCACTGTTCTTTTATGCTTTGTCGCTGTTGGCCAAACCGCTTTCGACGCTCTGGCTAATTAGGGAAATGTTTAAGCAGCATCACCGCACCGCCAGAATGTCGATTGGTCCTGTGGTGGAGGCTCAATCCTATCGTGATTTACCCTTAAATCAGCGCGCCAAAGCGCAATTGTTCAGGCGTCATGTTTATAAATTGGGTGCACGGCAACAGCGCGCAGAAAAGCACTTTCTACCGCAGATGCAATCGGTGGCGCATCCGGAAGACCGCCGCCTTTTGCGTCAGGCTCTGCGCGCCAGTGAGCGTTTGGGCACCACGCGCGACGGTATGGAAATCTATTGTTACCGTGCCAGTGAAGATAGCCCGGTTATGCGTGAGTTAGGTCGTTTACGGGAAATCAGTTTTCGCGCCGTGGGCGAGGGAACGGGTAAGCGCCGCGATATCGATATCTACGATACCTACTACGAGCATATTCTGCTTTGGGACGACAATCAGCTGGAGCTGGTGGGTGCATACCGGTTGGCACGCTGTGCGGCACTGACACAGGAACAGCCTCTGTACACCCAAAGCCTGTTCCAGTTTTCGCCAGAGGCAGAGCGCTACCTGCAGCAGGGCGTCGAACTGGGGCGGAGTTTTGTTCAGCCTCAATACTGGGGCAAGGCGGCACTGGATTACCTCTGGCAGGGTGTGGGTGCTTACCTGCAGCGCTTTGACGAGGTGCGGTATCTGTTTGGCCCGGTCAGCATCAGCAATGAATTACCAGCGCCGGCGCGTGAGTTGATGATTGATTTCTATCGCAAGCATTTCCCTGCTCAGGGGCAGTGGGTAAACGCCCGCTTGCCCTATGAGCCTCAGGGCGGAGCTTATTTTTCCGGTGCGGATTACACAGCGGAGTTTGCCGAGCTCAAGGCGCAGATGGCTGCGCTGGGGACGAGTATACCGCCACTGTACAAACAGTACTCAGAGTTGTGTGAGCCCGGTGGCGTGCAATTCGCCGCCTACAATATTGATCCAGACTTTGCAGATTGCGTTGACGGCCTGGTGATGGTGGATATCCACAAAATGAAACCCGCCAGACGCCGCCGCTATCTTGAGGGGAGTCTGGGATCGGCTTGAGCGCAATCGGGCATAGATAAAAACAATAACAATAAGGGGTGGACTGAGGTGATGGCCAGCGTATTGTCCAGGGAAGGGGAGTACGCTGGCTTTTTTTCACGCGAATTTACACATTCGCCTGCAGGGCTGGCTCCCTCGCGGGGTTAATGCGGCGCAGCGGCAAGTACTGTGCTTACGTGAGGTCCGCTATTTTGCTTTGGTGGGAGCGCGCGCGAAAGTGCTTCGATCAGGCACTGCTAGTTTGTTGCCAAAGGCGACGAGCAAGCGCGCCCGGGTTGTTGTAGATGCCGTCCAGCACCCAATCCACCAGTGCTTCCGCCACGTCGGGATAGATGATGGCCTGTCGGGAGGGGCAGTTGTTCAGCCAGCGGCGAATGGCGTTTCGATCAAGTGACTCAATCGTATCGGCAACCTTTAGCTGTCGCAGGGCGAGCGCATTGGCGTCCTGCTCTCCTTGGCCCAGTACCGGTTTGGCCAACACCGATTTGCCCATGTGCAGACATTCGCTGATCAATTCAAAGCCCGCATTGCAAATTACGGCGCGACTGTTGGCGAGATCCCGCTTGAAGCCGGCCAGGCTGGTTTTGCGCAATTGCACATTATGGCACTGGTTGTCTTCCAGCTCGGGTGAATACTGGACAAAATGGTACTCCGGCAACTGCATCAGCAGGGCGGTGACCGTCTGCTGGTTTTCAAAGGGCAGGTAGACAACAATCTTGTCGCCTGCTTTCCCTTCAACTTCCGGGTTGATGATGGGGGGCATGATGGGACCACCGAAGTCAGACCAGTGCAAGCCCAGCCCAAAGCTAACCGGTGCAAAGCAACGCATGATGACGCGGCTAAGCCAGTAGCGCTGACTGCTGGGTACGCCGTTGTGATGGAAGGCGTACTGATGGCCAATGCCAATGACCGGTTTGCCGGCTAGCTTGCCGGCCCAGGCGGTAACGGGTTCGAAATCGGTGATGATCAGATCGTAGCCGCTGACATCGAGATTTCGGATTTCCTGTACAAACTGAACGGGATGGCTTTCCGTTAGCGTGTGCCAGTAGCTGATTGCTCCGTTGCGCGTGGCGAAACTGAGTCCGGTTCGGGTTTGGTAATTCCCGAAGGCTTCCATATCGAAATAGCGCTCGGGATCGCGACCAGAGAAGAGGTAGTAGACCTGGGTGTTGCGTGCGGCAAAGTGCTTGGCCATCATCCTGGCGCGGCTAATATGGCCGTTGCCGGTGCCCTGCACGCCGTAGAGAATCTTCATATCAGTGAATAACTGATCAGAGCGATACTCGCACCCAATGTTGCGCCTGCCAAAATATCGGTCGGAAAGTGTACGCCGAGAATCACCCGGGAAGCACCCACCAGTGCGGCCCAGACCATCAGCGGCAGGGCGGCCATGCCAAAGTACAGATAAACCAGCGTGGCCAGCAGAGTGGCCGCAGCGGTGTGACCGGACGGAAAGCTGAACTTGTCAGATGCGGTGATGACGCTGGAAAATGTGGGAATGGCGTCTGGTGGACGTCGGCGCTGGAAACTGTTCTTCAGTACCCAGTAAATTGGCAGTTCTACCAGAAAGGCGAGCAGCGTGGCCAGCAGCAGGTTTCGTCCGGGCTCAGCGGCGACCAGTGCCAGTGCAACAGGCAGTGCAATCTGTAGATAGCCATCACCCGTGCGTGAGATCATTCGCGCAGTTTTCGCTAACATGGCCTGGTGGCGACTATTAACGCACCAAAGGAACATGCGCGTGTCGTATTGTGTCAGTGTTGTCAGTATCTGCATGGCATTCTCCTCAATTGGGAGTCTGCGCCGGCAGCGTTTCCACTTTGTGACGGAAATGTGATTGTTTTATGACAGCCCTGGAAGGCAGCCGAAGTGTAGTGCAGTGTCCGCAGTGTGGTTTCAAAACCGTTGAGCGGCGTCCGGCTGGGCGGGGGCCTGGCCTGTGGACCTGCCCTGCGTGTGCGTCGAGTGTGCGTGCACCCCAATGCTGTGTATTTTGTAGCTACGGCTCCCTGGGATGCCGGGCCCCGCAAACACCAGAGCCGGGTTAGCGGTTTTCGATGACGAGGGCGGAACCGGTGAAGCGGCGTGGCGTATTCACTTCCACTTGAAAGAGTTCCGCGTAGTGCGTGTCCACACAGTAGTCGGCCATCTCATTAAAGGGCGAGCGCTGCGGGTCGGTGAGAATTATCTGGCCTACACCTGCGTTAACTGCAAGGTCTATCACTTTCTGAACTTCTTCTGCCAGCTCGTCCCAAAAGCAGATGTCCGCACCGATGATAACGTCGTATTCCGCCAGCTCGTCTGAGCTCAGTTGGTCAAAGCTTTTAACCTGCTCGGTAATCTCTACGCCGTTGTGTCGGGCCAGTAAATGGAGAAAGGGAAACACCGCAGGGTCGGCATCGAGGGCGGTAACCCGCGCGCCAAAGGTTTTGGCACAATAGATGGCCCCCAAGCCCCAACCACAGCCAAGGTCGAGCACCTTGCAGCCGCGCTCCAGTGGGCGCTCAGTCAGGTAGTCCATCAGCAGGTAACAGGCGCCCCACAGCTTGTTGCCGTGAATAGAGGGCTCGTCTTGCTGCGATTTCAGCCGGCGCAACTCCGGGTGGCGACTGCTCAGGCTGACAACGCCGTAGGCTTCGCGAATGTGAGGGCTGCGTTCTGAAGGCATGGCTTGGCTCGCAAAAGCGGGGCAGTGTACCCGCGCTTGCTGTAAAAGTCCCGGTCACATTGGTGCGCAACTGAGGTAAACTGGCGCCAGTCTGGTCTAGTCGCCGGACATTTGGGGGGGATTGACGGGTTTTGGCGCGCCAGCGCCTGTGTAGAATGATCAATCCTGGGGTGACCTGAATGACAAAACAATACGATCTGCTCGTTATCGGCAGTGGGCCGGCGGGCGAAAGCGCTGCCCTGAATGCCATTAAGCATGATCAGCGCGTTGCGATAATCGAACAGCAATCCTGGGTGGGTGGTGCCTGTACCCATCAGGGGACCATTCCATCAAAAGCGCTGCGTCATACGGTGCGGCAGGTTATGCGCTTTAATCGGAACCCAATATTTCGCGATTTGGGTGATCCGCGCACGGTCACTTTCCCGCGCCTGCTTTCAGCGGCGGACGACGTTATCAAAAAGCAGGTGGCGTTGCGCAGCAAGTTCTACCAGCGCAATCGCATTGAAGTAATTGCCGGTGTGGCGCGTTTCCACGATGCCCATACCCTGATGGTGACCCGTGAAGGTCGCGAGCGACGTGTGACCGCTGAGAAGGTGGTAATCGCAACCGGCAGCCGCCCCTATCGCCCCGACAATATCGACTTCAATCACCCTCGCGTTTATGACAGCGATACCATTCTGGGTATGCAGCATACCCCCCGCAAAATACTGATCTATGGCGCCGGGGTTATTGGCTGTGAATACGCGTCTATCTTTTCCGGGTTAGGTATCAAGGTTGAGCTGATCAACACCCGGGACCGCCTGCTGGAATTTCTCGACGACGAAATTTCCGATGCCCTTAGTTACCACCTGCGTCATCTGGGTGTCATGATTCGTCACCGGGAGGAATACACCGCCGTGAACGCCAGTGACCGGGGTGTGTCTTTGGTACTGGAATCCGGCAAAACCCTGCGCGGTGATGCTCTGCTGTGGTGTAACGGCCGTACCGGCAATACCGACCGGCTCGCGCTGGACAGTATTGGCTTGCAAGCTGATCACCGGGGACAACTGGCCGTAGACGAGCATTATGAAACATCCGTAGAAGGGGTTTTCGCTGCAGGCGATGTGATTGGCTGGCCCAGCCTGGCCAGCGCCGCCTACGATCAGGGGCGCTCGGCAGCGGCTTCGGCGCGCGGAAAAGAGCAGTGCCGTTTTGTGGATGATGTGCCTACGGGTATCTATACCCTGCCCGAAATCAGTTCTGTTGGCGCAACCGAGCGTGAACTGACCGAAGCCCGTATTCCCTACGAAGTAGGTCGGGCATTGTTCAAGGATACCGCCCGCGCCCAGATCAGCGGCGAAACCGTGGGCATGCTGAAACTGCTCTTTCATACCAAGACCCTGGAGATACTGGGCATCCATTGCTTTGGTGCCGAAGCCGCAGAGATTGTCCACATCGGGCAGGCTATTATGAAACAGAAGGGTGAGGGCAACTCGCTACGTTACTTCATCACGACGACTTTCAACTACCCGACGATGGCTGAAGCGTATCGAACCGCCGCTTTAAATGGCATAAACAGACTAGCCTGCGAAAACTAAAAGGTGGCCCTGGCGCCCGCAATCGCCAACTACGTGACAGTGTTCATTTTTTTGTTCTTGACGGCTGGATATGAACGAATATACAGTTGTCCCGCGTTGCGAAGGAACACAACGGCCTCATAAGGGATTATTCGATTTTCCGTCTCTCCCGATCTTGATTTCCGGCAGCTCCTTTCAGCGCGACAGCATGCTATGCATTGCGTTTATGGGTGTTCTCAGGGATGAGAGTTTGGCGAGGGATCGCCTCCACCCACCTATTTAAAAAGCCCCTCCACGACCAGAACGTTGAGGGGCTTTGTTGTTTCTGAAGATGCGTCTTGAGAATGGCGAAAAAACCTATTGACACATCCCTAAAATCGACATAAATAGGCGGCTGACTCGAGCCGGTTCCGGCGAGTCGTAATTTCAGGTTTTGTCTATCGCATTTACAGAGGAGTGATAGTTATGGCGAAAGACCTGTCTGACGCGGCGACTGATGATTTCGATGATGCCTTTGAAGATATTTCTCCGGATGCCGACGGTTATGAGGGTGGCGTGTTTATGGGCGGCCGGGATAACTCCATTCGCCGGAAAATTGAGGAGCGGATGGAGCGCAAGCGGTTGATGGAAGACTTGGGGATGGATGCGGATTTTGACTTTTAGGTGACAAAATTTGGCGGTTTGAGCGCCGCCAGTGTCACGTTTGGTAAGTGGTTGTTGCCTCGCACGGTTTCCGGGGTTTTTGTATCTCTTTGTTTTATAAGGGGTACCCGGAATTTTGTGCCTGTTGGCACAGACTCTGCTTTTGAGTTTATGCTTCGAGCTGTTAATGGTCACATTGGCTGGTCGACAAAAATTATTTGGAGAATATTATGAAGAAAGTTCAACAAGGTTTTACTTTGATCGAACTGATGATCGTTGTTGCGATTATCGGTAT
>NZ_JBVBUV010000069.1:0-20196 GCF_057445395.1 Litorivivens sp. | reverse complement strand
TCGCGTCCACATGATTGTGCGGCCTTACAGTCGCCGCACGGTTGGCACTTATTTGTATTGGATTCGTTACTTTATTGTATTTCATCAAAAAAAACAACCCAAAGATATGGTGCACGGTGAGGTTGAGGCTTTTCTTACTTGGCTGGCTGTTGAGCGTAATGTGGCGGCCGGTACCCAGGCTATCGCCTTGAATGCGCTGGCCTATTTGTACAATAAATTTATGGAGCAACCCCTTGGGGATGTTAGCGGCTTTCGGCGAACTACACGCCAGCCCAAGCTGCCAACGGTACTCACCCCGCTGGAGGTAAAAAATTCTGATGCACCTGGAGGGAACTCACCGTTTGATGGCGGCCATGCTTTACGGTTCTGGTTTGCGCCGTATAGAACTTGTGCGTTTGCGGGTAAAAGACGTCGATCTGGATTATCAGCAATTACACTTCTTGCAGGCGAAGGGGGGCAGGCGAAGGGTGGCAAGCACCGACTGACAACGCTGGCGCCAGAATTGATTCAGCTGCTACGCGCTCAAATTTTGCGGGTGAAATCTTGCTTACTCGATGACCTTGAAATTGCTGGTTACGGCGGTGTCTGGATGCCGGATGCCCTCGCCCGCAAATACCCCTCTGCGTCGAGAGAGCTGGCCTGGCAATATCTGTTTCCGGCGTCGCGCTTAAGCATTGATCCGCAAGACAAGGTGTTGCGGCGCCATCATTACGATGAAAGCTCATTCAATAAAATCATTCGCAGCGCCGCAAAAGCCTGTGATATCGGTAAACCGGTGAGCAGTCATACTTTGCGCCACTCATTTGCCACGCATTTACTGCAAAGTGGTGCCGATATTCGCACCGTGCAGCAACAGCTGGGCCACTCCGACGTTACGACAACCGAGATCTACACCCATGTATTGCAACGCGGCGCGCAGGGCGTACGCAGCCCTTTGAGTCAATTGTTGGAGGGATTGGAGCAAGCCGCCTTGGGGTAAGGCGGCTTGCTTGAGGCTTTAAAGGAAGAAGTCGGTGTTGTCTGCACCCAACTGTACGCCACCCCAGTTGCCGCCGTATTTGTGCGGATTGTTGGCAGTGTGCGCACGCGATGCATGAATATCCACGAAGGCGCGCATCAGTGTGTTGCCCTGGTAAATACCGGAGCCACCGGCAAACGCAAACAGCGGATCAACGCCGTCAATGCAGCGCTGCGGCACGGCGGCGGAATCCCAACGGAATTTTATGCGTTCTTCCATCGTGAGTTCGGGGCCACCGCTGGCGGCTTCAAGCAGGCGATCGAAGTTGCGGAACAGTACCAGTTTCAACTCGTCCACGATGGAGTCGGCTTGCGCGAGTGCATAGCGTGCGTGAGGGTCTTCACCGGCAGATTTGCCATCGTTTTTACCGACACGCTTGGCAGTTTTTTCTACAAAGGTATCGCAAGCGCCTTTGAGTGCGCCGATACCGGCTGTGGATACCGCGCGAACAAACATTTGACCAAAGGGAATTTTAAACAGTGGCGCGGTGTTTACTGCATTGCCCGGGCTGTTGCAGGTAAAACCGTCGATGGCTTTATGGGTGCGGTATTCCGGTACAAACGCATCTTTTACGACGATGGTTTTGGAGCCGGTGCCTTTCAGGCCCATTACATGCCAATCATCGACGATGTCGTAGTCGCTGCGTGGTACCAGAAAGGTACGCATATCGGGTGGGCCGCCAGCCGCGCCATCTTTGGGTGGCACCATAGCGCCCAGAAATACCCAGTCGCAGTGATCGCAGCCGGAGGAAAAGCCCCACTGGCCACTGAGCTTCAGGCCCCCATCTACGTGCTCCACTTTGCCCACGGGCATATAGGATGAAGAGATCAGCACGCTGTCGTCCTTACCCCACACATCCTGTGCGGCGCGGTCGTCGAACAATGCCAGCTGCCAGTTGTGAATGGCGATAACGCCCAAGCACCAGGCGCTAGACATACAGCCTTCGGCGACGGTCATCTGCACGTCGTAAAAATCGTGGGGGTCGAGCTCATAGCCGCCCCACTTTTTCGGCTGCAGAATACGGAAGAAGCCGGCCTCAGCAAAATCCTTGATGGTTTCTGCCGGCACCTGCCGTGCCTGCTCACAGGCGTCGGCCCGCTCACGCAGCACCGGTACAAGCTCGCGCGCGGCGGCGCGCACTTTTTGCTGGAGTTGTGATTTTTCTGACATCAAAAAGTCCTCTTGTTACTGCAATGCGCTGGCGCGACGTTTATACAATCAGGCTTCCGGCGGCGCCTGGAATTTGTGGCCCCAATAGCTTGGCAGGGTGCTTACGGTGGGAGTGTAACCTTCCCAATCCATTTGCAGGCCACCGGTACCGAATTCCATGGCAAAGCCGGTGGGCGTAGCCATGTAAAAAGACAGCATGCGGTCGTTGGTGTGACGGCCAAGGGTGGAGACGATGGGAATGCCAGCTTCGTTTACGCGATCGAGGCAGTAGCCCACTTCGTCCACGTCTTCACGTACTTCTACCATCAGGTGAATACAGCCTACGGGGCTTTGATCTTGATACAGAGCCAGGCTGTGGTGACGCGGGTTGTTCACGTGCATGAAGTTGAGGCCCATGCCGGGGTCGTTCGGGTCGTCACTGAATTTGAAGTGCATGTAGTCGGTATCACCAAAGCCCAGTACATCGCGGTAAAAGGCATGGGTTTCCTGAAGGTTGGGTGCGGGCAGCACGGCGTGACCAAAGCCCATATCACCATTAAAGCCGGTTTCGAATTCAGCAATGCCTTTGGGGGAAACAAATTTGGCGTAATCCAGCGAAGCGCCCCAGTAGAGTTCCAAACCATTCCCCGCCGGGTCTTGCAGGCTGATCAGTCCGCGCACCTGCCGTGCCTGGGCCTGTTCGGCACTGCCTTCGGTGAAGGCGATACCGGCGCTTTCCAGGCTTTCCTTGGTGGCTTCAAAGGTGTCCTGATCGGCCAGTTCCCAGCCACACACTTGCAGGCGATCGGTGTCGCCTTTGGTGATCGCGAAGCGAAACGGACGCTCGTCCATTTTCAGGTACACGTTGCCGTCGTCGGGCATCATGGGGGCGACCATCATACCGAGAATATTGGTGCCATAATCCAGCCATTTGGCGGGATCAGTGGATTCGATAACTACATAGCCGAGACTGCGTACATCCATGGTGGGTTCCTTATTGGTTTTGGGTTGGCGCGTTTCAGATCACCGGGCATGCTTGGGCAATTATGCCCTCACCCCGGCCCTCTCATGAGCCTTCTCCCTTCAGGAGAGCGGCGGAACGCGCGTTACATACTGGTCAAAGGTAATACCAAAAATAAAAAGCCCGGTACAGCAGCTTTCGCTGCCATATCCGGGCTTATCGTCATTTCCGGCGATTACGCACCGCGCAGGTTGTAATCCACAACGTATTCTTTCTTTTCATTAAACTGCTCAGGCACATCTTTTACGTCTACATAGAACTGATCGTACCACTGACGCAATTTGTGAACCGGGCCATCGCCGTCACACAGTACCGGGTTGTCCACACGGGTTTTAGTGTGCCAGATATGCACGTCCTGAAAGAAGGCAGTGCGGTTCTGCTCGGTATATTGCTGGGCAATGTTGTTGTTTTCTTCTTCAGACAGACCGGGCACCTTACGCACAGAAACACCAAAGCGCAGATCAAAGCTTTCGGTATCGATGGGCACGTGGGTTACCAGCAGGCGGCTTTCCACCAGCTGGCCGTCGATCTGACCAGTCATGTAGGTGTTCATGTAAGCCGGGCCGTAATAGGTGGCGGTTGAGGTCAGCTCGCCGTCTTCCGCCAGAATTTCACTGCCACCGGTCAGCACCTGCTGATAGGTGTGCTTGTGCACGATGTTCTTGAAGGTTTTGACCGGCGCGCCGTGAATGGGGCCAAAGTGGGCCACGTCGGCCATGTTGTCCACCAGCTCACGGGAGTTGGTGTTGATGGTCATTTTGTCCATCTGCCAGATGGTCCAGTCGCCGCTGAACAGGTCGTCAATTTTGGGGATGGCCTGCTCTTCAATGGGCGGGTTGCCTTCGGGGTCGTACCATACAAACAGCAGGTGGTTCTGTTCGCAGGTAGGATAGGCACCGATTACCGCTTTGGGCGGAATGCGCTTGGCATAGGGAATGTCGTCGCACACACCGTCAGCACCCCAGCGCCAGTCGTGGAAGGGGCAGCGGATGGAGTTACCTTCCACACAGCCTTCACTGAGATCGGCGCCCATGTGGGGACAATAGCCGTCGAGAATGTGTACCTGCCCGTCTTCGCCGCGATAAGCCACCAGACGGGTGCCAAAATAGTTCAGTTTGACAGGCGTTTCAGTGTATTCATCAGCCAGCCCAAGGCAGTACCAGCCGCGGGCGTAGCGCTCCGGAATTTCAGCGGCTTCAATGCGGTGCGGCTTACGCGGCACCTGTGATACCTGACTCATGGCTTTCTCCTTTACGCTTTGCGCGCTTATCAAATCAGTAATGTAGCGATCTACCAGCTTAGTGCAAAATTCTGTCACAGGCGTATAACACCAAGTATCACCCAATCGGATGACCTAATCCGTATGGATAACGTGTTGAATATAAAGCGTTAATTTTAACTTTCACCCGCATAATAACGAGGAATCCATGGGCATACTCGATCAATTTCGACTGGACAACAAAGTAGCACTGGTAACGGGGGCCGGACGGGGCATTGGCGCAGCCATCGCCAAGGCCTACGCCGAAGTCGGTGCCGACCTGGTTTTGGCGGCCCGTACCGAAGCACAGCTCAAGGAAACCGCTGCCGCTGTAGAGGCCTTTGGCCGCAAGGCGCTGATCGTGGTAACCGATGTTATGCAGCCCGATCAACTACAAAATCTGGTGGATCAGGCCATGGCCACCTTTGGTCGCATTGATATTCTGGTGAACAATGCTGGCGGCTTTCCGCCCAAGCCCATGCTGAAAACCAGCGTGGAAGAGTTTAACGGTGCCTTTCAATTCAATGTCACCACGGCCTTCGCCCTATCCAAACTGGTCATTCCCAAAATGGTGGAAAGCGCCGGTGGCGGTAGCATACTGAATATTTCGTCGGTGGCCGGACAGGAAACCTCCTCCTTCTTCACGGCCTATGGTACCGCGAAAAGCGCCCTCTCCTTCCTGACCCGGGAAATGGCGCAGGAATTTGCGCCCAAGGTGCGGGTGAATGCCATTGCGGTGGGGTCGACCAGAACCGAGGCCCTGAAAACCGTGCTGAATGATGAGATAGAACAGGCCATGGTAGATCTGACCCCCATGGGCCGCTTGGGCGAGGTGGAAGACATTGCCAGCTGCGCGGTGTATCTGGCGTCACCGGCGGCCAGCTATCTAACCGGGGATATTATCGGGGTGAACGGCGGCCTGAATGCTCTCAACATGAAAATGCCCAGAGCGTTTGATTAAGGCGCGACGCGTTGCCGTCAGGTGCTTAGCCAAACAGGTAGGCGCCTGATCGGCTGGCGAATCAACCCTTTTTCGCTGGCCAACCTTCATCCACTTCAGCTTCAAGAATGTCACGCATTACTTGCGGAATCGGTGTTGGCTTTTTCGTCGCCCGGTCTACATACACCAGTACTGCCGTGCCACGCACCGTGTGTTTATTGTTCTGGTACATATTGCAGCCCAACGTGAAGGAGCTATTGCCAACATGAGCCACACACACATCCATGCGGGTTTCCACTCCGAAAAAATTCTCCCCAAGGTAGTCGATGGTCTGGGTGGCCATAAACCAACTGGGCTGCTCATCACCCAGCTCGACAAACACCTCCGACAGAAACTCCATTCGCCCGGTTTCAAACCAGACTGCAATCGAGGTGTTATTGATATGTCCTAAGGCGTCGGTTTCACTGAATCGGGGTTTGAGGGTAAAACTTTTCACGGTGTACTACCTGAGGCTGGCTAAAACGAGGCGCTAAGGTACCTGCTACGTTCTGGCGAGGCAATGCTCGCGCCACCTTACAAGCGCTGGCTGTGCCCACCATTCCTGTAAGTTTGTGAAAAATTACTTCAGGTCAGCCAGCGGATGGTCATCCCAGGGCGGGTTAAACACAGCCATTACCTCATCGCTGGGCACGTCAACCAGTCGCCCCCACGTCCAGCGCGGTCGGTGATCCTTGTCGATCAGCCGCGCACGCACACCTTCGATAAAATCAGCGTGTTTCACGCGCTGGGAAGATACAGTCAGCTCCAATCTGAACGCATCTGCCAGCGACAGTGCTGCACCCCGTTCAAACAACGCCAGCGTAAGCCGCGCGGTCGATGCAGAACCCTCTCGGAACGTCTGCCCTGCTTTGTTCAACCAGCCATCATCAGCGTGCAGGCTGTCAAAGGCCTCATCAATCGCGGCGGGAGCGGTATCCTCACACAGCGCGTCTATCAATTCAGAGCGCTGCTTGAGGTGCGATTCTGGCAGACATTCATCCAGCTCAGCTTCCAAATCTGTCAGCTCCGCTGTCAGCATCTCTGCGTCAGGCTCTCGTTCAAAGGCCCAGTCAAGCTTGAGAAGCTTTTGCAGTACCGCCGGCTTAGCACGTTGTGGCAGAAGGTAATCTGCCAGGCCACTATAAAGCGCATCGCCCGCATTCAACGCCACCCCCGTCAACGCACAAAACAAACCACTGCTGCCTGGCATACGCTGTAAAAACCAGGTTGCGCCAACATCCGGATAAAGACCAATACTGATTTCCGGCATAGCCAGCCGGGCACAAGGCGTGACAATGCGGTGGCTCGCCCCCACCATCAGGCCAAGACCGCCTCCCATAATGGCGCCATTGGCCCAGCATATGACGGGCTTGGGGAAATTGTGCAACAGGTGGTCAACCCGGTATTCAATCTCAAAAAAACGCTCGGCCTCACGCGCGGGCCCGTTTCCCGCCGATAACGCCGATGCACGCAGCTGCCGCACATCACCACCGGCACAGAACCCGCGCTCCCCTTCGCCGTCGAGCAAGACAGCGACAGCTTCCGGATCAGTAGCTATGCCCTCAAGCAAAAAAAGTAACCGGGTTACCATTTCAAGATTGAGCGCATTGATACGCTGCGGTGCATTGAGACTGATTTGGGCGATATAACCGCCATCGCACAATGAATGTCGGGTCAGCACAACGGCTTCGTTCATAAAGTTTTAGCCAGCTTGTTTGTTGGGGTCGTCCAATTCGGCGGGGGCTTGCGCACCTGCAAATACAGCCTGCACCCGGTCATCGCTCAGAGCAAGTATTTGCGTAGATTTAACGTTAAATCGCGTGGCCGTGATTTTCCATTCACCCGCGTCACAGCGGTACTCGTCTTCATAGAAACCGCCAAGCTGGGTGGTTATCTGCTGCTGAGTATCAATAAGATAGTAAAAAATGCCCCAGATTGCGCGCGCACTGGTATCCGACAATAACTCGATTTGAGGATTCTGTGCATGATGCATCTCCACAATATGCTCGGCACAGGCCAGTTTGGCGAAGATCGCCACCATCTCGTCGGCACTATCGAAATTACCGACCCGCCCATATTCAATGCGAACCGGGCCATCGGCAAAGCAGGCGCGCACTGCCTCTGGTTGTTTCTGGTCACAGTGAAAGAAATACCGGTACTTGAGCTGCTTGATCGCTTCAATAGCTTCCAAGCGGGCAATTCGTTGCTCAAGTGAGTTGGCGGACTGGGCGTTGTGCTGTTGAGAGGTCATCGGAGTTTCCTTATGCGTTTTATCTCGATTAGAGCAAAAGCCCCCGCCCTTTCCAACCGTCCACACAGGTGACATTACATTTCGGCTGAAGCCTCTCCATAGTGTGCGATTGACCAGAGCGCACGGCGGCTTTCTCATTCCGGCCAATTCAGCATGGACCCGCTTTGGCTATAGTCCACCCCAATCGTGGTATTTCACAGAGGTAAGTCATGGCAGTTTTCAAAGCTCCCACCCGGGACATCAAGTTTGTGATCAACGACGTTCTGGATTTTCCGGCCCACTACGCCAAGCTGCCCTGCGGCGAAGATGCTACACCGGACATGATTGACGCGATCCTCACTGAATGCGCCAAGTTCTGTGAAGAAGTACTGTCCCCGCTCAACCAGGTGGGCGACCAGCAGGGCTGTCAGTTCGACAACGGTAAAGTGACCACCCCCGACGGCTTTAAAGAAGCCTACCAGCAGTGGATAGACGGTGGCTGGCAAGGTCTTTCACACCCGGTTGAATACGGTGGCCAAGGTCTGCCGCTGTCTCTTGGCCTGCTGAAATCAGAATTGGTTGGCACTGCCAACTGGGCCTGGGGCATGTATCCGGGGCTGAGCCTGGGTGCCATGAACACCCTTTACGTACACGGTACCGACGAGCAGAAAGACCGCTATTTGCCCAAACTCACGACCGGCGAGTGGACCGGTACCATGTGCCTGACAGAATCCCACTGTGGCTCGGATCTCGGCCAGATGCGCACCCGCGCCGAACCCAACGACGACGGCAGCTTTGCCATCACCGGCACAAAAATATTCATCTCTGCCGGCGAACACGACCTGACCGACAATATCGTGCACATCGTGCTGGCCCGCACTCCCGACGCGCCGGAAGGTACCAAAGGTATTTCGCTGTTTATCGTGCCGAAATTTCATGTCGACGAAAACGGCGAGATGGGAGAGTTCAACAATGTGAGCTGTGGCTCCATTGAACACAAAATGGGTATTCACGGTAACGCCACCGCCGTCATCAATTTCGATGGCGCCAAAGGCTACATGCTCGGCCCCAAAAACGAAGGTCTGGCCTGCATGTTTACCTTTATGAACACGGCTCGCGTGGGCACCGCCGTTCAGGGCCTGGCCGCCGCCGAGCTCGCCTATCAGAACAGCTACCCCTACGCGATGGATCGCTACTCCATGCGCTCCCTGTCCGGCCACAAAAACCCGGACAAGCCAGCCGATGCGATCATCCACCATCCGGATGTGCGCCGCATGATTCTCACCCAGAAGGCCTTTGCCGAAGGTGGCCGCGCAATGCTTTACGACGCCGCGCGTCAGGGCGACATCATGATGTTTGCGGAAACCGAAGAAGAACGCGAAAACGCCGACAACCAACTTGGGTTTGTCACGCCCATTTTGAAGGCCTTCCTCACGGAAACGGGTCTGGAATGTGCTAACTACGGTATGCAGGTCTACGGCGGTCACGGCTACATTGCCGAACACGGCATGGAGCAAATTGTACGCGATGCCCGCATTGCCACCCTCTATGAAGGCACCACCGGTATTCAGGCAATGGATCTGCTGGGCCGCAAGGTTATTCTCGACGGCCTGAAGCTTTACCGCAGCTTCAGCAAGCGCATGTACGGTTACGGGTTGAGCATTTTGTTCAAGCCGGGACTCAGCAAATACGGACGTAAACTGCTGTCACACACCTTCCGCTGGAATCGACTGTGCGTGGGTCTGTTGCTACGCGCTTCGCGCAACCGCGACGCCGTAGGTGCCGGTTCTTACGATTTTCTGATGATCAGTGGCTATGTCACCATGGCCTATTTCTGGGCGCGCATGGCAGAAACGGCTCAAAAGAAACTGAGCGAAAACCCGAGTGATCGCGCTTTCTACGAAGCCAAGCTGGAAACAGCCGAGTTTTTCTTTGAACGCCTACTGCCACGGGCCATTGGCCACGCCGAAGCAATGCGTGGTTCGGTGGGTAGCATGATGGATATGTCACTGGAAAACTTTGAGATTCGCTAGAATCTCAAAGCTTTTCGCCGGCAAGGCCGGCTCCCACCCAAAACCTTTGGTGAGAGCTTGCCGCGCAGGCGAATCGTTCCAAGCTCCGAGATTCATCCTTTGTTCGCCGGCAAGGCCGGCTCCCACCCAAAACCTCTGGTGGGAGCCTGCCGCGCAGGCGAATCGTTCCAAGCTCCGAGATTCACTTTGTTCGCCGGCAAGGCCGGCTCCCGCCCAAAACCTTTGGTGAGAGCCTGCCGCGTAGGCGAATCGCATCCATGCTCCGAGATTCACTTTGTTCGCCGGCAAAGCCAGCTCCCACCCAAAACCTCTGGTGGGAGCCTGCCGCGCAGGCGAAATGGTTCAACTACATGAGTATTTGCCGACTGCGTGCGCTTTTATCGGGTTTCCCCTGAAGCATGAACACCTATCAATCCTGAGCGGTGCTCAATGACACCCGGTTTTTACCGGCAGATTTTGATGAATACAGAGCAAAATCTGCCCGCGTCACAATCGGGTCGAGCTTTTGATCGCTTGCACAGCGTTCTGCCACACCGAAGCTGGCGCTCAGTTGAACCCGTTTGCCGCCGTCCAACACCAGCTCGAGCTGCTCCAGTGTGCGTCGCAGCTTTTCCGCAATACGCTGTGCGTCAGTTGCATTGGCGTCGGGAAGCAGAACAAGAAATTCCTCACCGCCCCAACGGGCTACCAGATCACTCTTACGCACGCCGCCAGTCAACGCGGCGGCCACTGTTTTTAACGCCTGGTCACCAGCGGCGTGACCGTAGGTGTCGT
Source organism: Litorivivens sp. (assembly GCF_057445395.1). Lineage (NCBI taxonomy): Bacteria > Pseudomonadati > Pseudomonadota > Gammaproteobacteria > Litorivivens > Litorivivens sp. The sequence continues at coordinate 9,734 of NZ_JBVBUV010000069.1, read as the reverse complement.
TGATCCCTTTGAAATTATCCATATCCAGCAAAATCAACGAAAAGTGACTGTCGCGCCGGCGAGAATTCAGAAACAAGGGCTCAGCGACAGCAATAAAACCGCGACGGTTATAGCAGCCCGTCAACCAGTCACGCAGCGCCTTTTCGCGTATTTCGGCCCCTAAATCCAGTAAAACACCCAGCAGGCAGAACAGAGCTATACCGGTAAAACCGATAGGTAGGCCTACAAAATTGACAACCGTAAACGGCGAATGCGTTAGCTCACTGACCGACACCGCCGCTATGCCATCCGAGCCCAGCCCTACCACCGAGGTCAGCACGATGGATACTACTTGCATGATCGGATTGATCGCCAGGAAAGCAGCCGCCAGATAATGGCCAATATTGCGTGGTTTATCGCCGGTCACAAGGGCGTAGACTGCCAGCGCAGAAAACACGGCGATATAGACCCGCGACAGCGTCACTGACCAGGGCGCCCATGCCGGCAGCACCATAGCTAATGCCCCCACACTGAACATGACCAGTAATGATAGATGGCTTACCCATTTTCCAACCGGAGCCATACCCCGCCATTTGAGTATACCGAAGTAAAGAAAGACAAAGCTCAGCGCTGCATTTACCGTCAGAAGGCTACTGAAGATATAGGGATTCACTGCGGGAAAAGCGATTCTTGCGCTAACGGCGCACATCGCCACAACCAACATCGAAAAGGCGATACCCCAGCATTTGGCCTGCAACAGGCTTGGCTTTTGCCAGTAGATAGCAAAGAAAACCAATGCAAACAGCAAAGCGATTGACGCCGTAATAACGGAGAGCAGAAATAGCCAATTCATCGTTAACCCTTAGGTGCGCTATCCAAGGGCTTCGTTAAATGCGCGGCAGGTCGCCTGCCAATAACGCTGCTGAGCCTGAGCATTGAACGAGGGCAACGACGCAAACGCAAAACCGTGATGGGCGCCTTCGTATACCTCCAGCGTGTAGTCTACGTCGCCCAGTTTTAGCGAAGCCTCCAGGGCTGCCACCTGGTCAGCGGTGGCATAGGGATCTTCATCGGCAATAGCGATATACAGTTTGCCTTTGGCTCTAGCAGCTATTCGATGAGGAGAATCTTTGGCGTGTGTAGTGATACCACCTGGATGAACTGCTACCGCAACGGCAATGTCATCCGGAAAAGAACCGGCCATGATGAGCGCGTTGGCGCCCCCCATACAAAAGCCGAGCAAACCGACCGGGCGCTGCTCCATGGCCGACAGCAAGGCTGCTATGTCTTCACGCACCATTTCATGGGTGAGCGAGCCATACAATTGCATGACTTTCGCATGAACCTCAGGGTCACCGAAATCCATGTCTTCATAGTGACCTTCTCGGTAATACAGGCTGGGCAGGGCAACGTTATAGCCCAGCGCTTGTATATCGCGAGCAAGCGACTTGAGTTCGTCGCGCACACCGATGGCATCCATCAGCAGTACAACCAGCGGCGCATCGTCACTTTTCGGAAAAAAATACACCGGCATCTCACCCGCCGGCGTTGTTATTATTAGCTTTTCCAAGCTTAGGGCTCCATCCGGTAGACAAGAGCCCTACGTTAGCAGTTTTCGAAAGAAGCGCAACCGTTGCGCTAACCGCTTGCGCTTATGGGCGCTCGATAATGGCGGTGATGCCCTGACCACCCGCTGCGCAGATTGAGACCAACCCGCGACCACTACCCTTCTCCTCCAGCAATTTAGCCAGAGTGGCGACAACGCGACCACCGGTTGCGGCAAAGGGATGCCCTGTTGCGATAGAAGAACCAGCCACATTGAGCTTGCTGCGATCAATCGCCCCTAATGCAGCGTCTCGGCCCAATCGGTTGCGGCAGAAACTCTCGCTTTCCCAGGCCTTGAGAGTGGCGAGAACCTGCGCGGCGAAGGCTTCGTGAATTTCGTAGAAGTCAAAATCCTGCAGCGTGAGGCCGGCACGCTCAAGCATGCGCGGCACAGCGTAAGCTGGCGCCAGCAGCAGACCTTCTTTCTCGCCAGACTGCCCGGTGAAATCCACCGCGGCTGCCTCGACCATTGTCAGGTAGGCCTTCACCGGCAAATTGTTGGCCTGCGCCCATTCTTCACTGGCAAGCAGCACGCACGACGCACCGTCGGTGAGTGTTGAAGAATTACCGGCGGTAAGGGTGCCATTTTCGCGGTCAAAAGCGGGTTTGAGGCTGGCCAGCTTTTCTTTTGAGGTGTCAGCACGCAGATTGTTGTCGCGCTCCAACCCCATGAAGGGCGAGATCAAGTCTTTGAAAAAACCACGCTCATAAGCTGCCGCCAAATTCTGGTGACTGAGAAAGGCCAGTTCGTCCTGCGCCTCACGGGGAATTTCCCAGGCTTTGGCAGTAATTTCAGTATGGCCACCCATGGACAGGCCCGTGCGTGGCTCCGCGTTTTGCGGTATCGCCGGAGCCAGATGCCCGGGACGCAGGCGCAATACCTGCTTGAGGCGCTGGCCAAACGTTTTCGAGCGGTTGATTTCCATCAGTATTTTGCGAAAACCCTCGTTCACCGCAATGGGTGCATCTGAGGTGGTATCGGTGCCGCCGGCAATACCGCTCTCGATCTGGCCCAGGGCAATTTTATTGGCCACGATATTGATCGCCTGCAAGCCCGTGCCACAGGCCTGCTGCACATCGACACAGGGTGTCGACGGATCAAGCCCAGTGCTCAATACTGCTTCGCGCACCAGGTTGAAGTCTCGGGCGTGCTTCATCACCGCCCCACCGGCCACCTCTCCCAAACGCTGGCCTTTAAGGCCATAACGATCGACCAGACCATCGACGGCCGCGGCAAACATCTGCTGATTACTCGCACCAAACAGGGCGGTATTGGAACGGGCAAAGGGAATGCGGTTTCCACCGATAATGGCGACGCGACGAATGCTTGTATTCATGGTGACCTCCGAAACAGTTGCTGGCAGTATACGTTGGCGTTGGCTGTCTGCATTGGCTGAGCTGCCGCCCAATACAGACTTTGCCGTCAATTCACTCGGGGCAATTGCTCACTACAATACAGCAACTTCGCCTTTCAATCTCAGGAACCGGATGATGAGCCAGATTGTAGAAACCCTGATTAACCTCGGCCTGGGTAAACCCGCCGAGCTGAAACGTGCCACCACCCCTTTCCAGGGAACCGTATTGTTGGGCAGCGGCCCGAACCCGGGCTGCATGAATGCTCTAAGCCTTTTTTGCCAGCAGCACGGTCTTGCCGTGGCTGCACCGGATAACGCCAGTGGTGAAATCAGTAAAACCCTCGAGGCCGCCAAAATCTGGGCACACGGCGACGATGCCCCCGGCGAGAAGCTGCAGGCACTGGTTTTCGACGGTACCGGCATTTCCACCACCGCCGAGCTATCGCTGGCCTACGAATTTTTCCAGCCCGCCCTGAAATCCGTTGCCAGCAGCGGTCGTCTGTTAATTGTGTCGCGGCCACATCGCGACCAGTCCGACCCGGAACGCGCTGCCTGCCAGCGCGCACTGGAGGGTCTGGCCCGCTCACTGGCCAAGGAAAGCGGCAAGAAAGGCATCACCGCTCAAACCCTTTGCGTGGAAGACGGTGCAGAAGAAAACCTGACCGGACCGCTGACATTTTTACTGTCTCACAAATCTGCCTATGTAAATGCCCAGGTCTTCCGGGTCAGCGAGGCAACAGCGACATCCGCTGCCATCGACACCCAGCCGCTGGCAGGTAAAACTGCCTTGGTCACCGGCGCCAGCCGAGGTATCGGTGCAGCCATCGCATCAACGCTTGCCCGCGACGGCGCAAAAATTATCGGCCTGGATGTAGAACCAATGCGCGCCGATCTGGAAACGCTGATGCAAAAGCTGGGAGGCGAAGCTCTGGTGGCCGATATTACTGCCGACGGCACACCCGGTCAGTTGCTGGAGCTTGCCAAAACTAAAGGAGGCTTCGATATTGTGGTGCATAACGCCGGTATAACCCGCGACAAAACCCTCGCCAACATGCCAAAACACTGGTGGGATATGACGCTGGAGATCAATCTTGGCGCCGCCCTGCGTATAAACAAGGCCTTGCTGGAAGCAAACGCAATTAACGAAGGCGGTCGGATTATTGGTGTATCGTCGATGAATGGCATTGCCGGGCAGCGAGGCCAGAGCAATTATGCGGCCTCCAAGGCAGGTGTCATCGGCTATGTAGAGCAAATGGCGCCGCAACTGAAAGACCGAGGTATCACGGTGAATGCGGTGGCACCCGGCTTTATTGAAACCGCCATGACAGCGGCGATCCCGACAATGACCCGGGAAGTGGGCCGACGCTTAAACTCGCTGTCTCAGGGCGGCCAACCAGAAGATGTGGCGGAGACCATCGCCTTTTTTGCCAATCCGGCGTCGCAGGGCATTACCGGCAACGTCATTCGAGTCTGTGGCCAGAGCTGGCTGGGAGCCTGACAACAGCGGTTGTCTGCGCTGGCGGCGTTACTGCTGCCGGCGCTTGTAGTCTCGATACTCCACTGGCGTCATATCGGTCCAGCGTTTGAAAGCCCGGTAAAAAGTGCTCGGCTCGGAAAAGCCGGTCAGATAAACAATATCACCAATGGATTCTTCGGTGCGCGACAGCAGACGCTTTGCAAGATAGCAGCGATAGTCTGACAGCACCTGATTGAAACTGGTCTCGGCCTCGGTAAGCCGAGAGCGCAATACCCGAGGGCTCAACGCCAACCGTCGGGCAATATCGTTGAGTTCCGGCTGCCCCTGCTCCAGTATCTCGGCTATCGCCCGCCGCACCGCTATTACGATATCCTGCTTTTGCAGCTTTAACAGTCGCTCATTGGCAAACTGTTCATGCAGCTGCAACAGCTCAGGTTCCGCCCGGCTGGACGGCATCTGCAAAATCCCCGCATCAAAAACCAGCGCCGGCGAGGTTTGATCAAATCGCACCGGACAGCCAAACAGCGCCTCGTAATCACTAACGGCTGCCGCCGCCGAGTGGTCGAAATGAACGCTATCAGGCGTGAAAGCGTCATTCGTAAGCGCCTTGAAATAGCGGACCAGGTACAACACAGCCGCCTCTGTGAAATGACGCGTTTCGGGGGCTTCGGTGACTGCGGAATCTACTTCCAACGAGGCTTGTTCTCCGCGCTCCACCAGCACCCACTGCCAGGCGTCGGACAACAGCCGCTGAAAATTGAGCGTGCGTTTCAGCCCATCTCCAAAGGTGGGGCTACTCAAAAACAGGTATTCCCAAACCTGTCCCTTCTGGAGCGACATGATTTCGGCCAGATGCAGGCCAATGAGTGGGTCGGCACTAACTTCTTCCACGACCTGCCAGAAGCGCTGTTGCGCGGCGTGGGGATAACGGGCGCTATTGTTCTGCAGTAATTCTGAGGTGATATTGCAACGCTCTGCGATCACTGCAACATCCAGCCCCAGCTCTATAAGCGCCGGATAGACCAGTTGTACAATAAAAGAAGAATCCTGCAGATCCAGTGCGGTCTGTGTCATTCTGATTATTCGCCGGGTGATTTTCTCAAGCATCAGCGCTCGGGCAAATTGTGCCAGTGTTGGCTGCGCAATCCAATGACTATTGGCTGTGGCGACACAATCCACGGCTAATGCGGCAAATTACGTCCTGCCGTATTCCAGCTTATACTCGGGCCAAAAGGAGCAAACTGCATGACCATAACACTGAATTTCGACAACCCGCCCGTGATGCCCAAACTGCTGCTGCGGGCGGCGCTGACTCGAAAGGCGAAAAGCCTGAAACCGACTGCGAAGGACGTGCCAACCATTGCGGCCAACCTTTCCCGTCTGCAAATCGACCCGAGCAAACTGCGCAGCTATAACGCGGTTTGCGGCTTTCCCGAGGATTCCGACATTCTGCCGGCCACCTATCCCCATATTGCGGCATTTAGCCTGCATATGGAGATGCTGCTGAACGCACAATTTCCTTTTTCGCCGATGGGTATTGTTCATCTTCGCAATCGCATCGAACAGTTGCGTCCCATTCAGGTCAATGAAACCTTGAGCCTGCATTGCACGATAAGTGATAGCCGGGATACGGACCTGGGGCTGGAAGTGGACATCGCGACCACAGCCAAAAGTGGCACCGAGGTGGTCTGGACTGATCTGACCACCGTGCTCAAGCGCGCGCCTTCCCGAAGTGGCAAGCCCAAACGCAGCACACTGGAAACCTTCAGCGAACGTGAAGACTGGTCCCTTGCCGCGAACCTGGGGCGGCGATATGCACGAGTTTCCGGTGACTACAACCCCATTCACCTGTTCCCCGCTTCCGCCAAGCTACTCGGCTTCAAACGCCATATAGCCCACGGCATGTGGAGCAAAGCTCGCTGTTTGGCAGCCCTGCAGCCCAAACTCAATGTCGATGCATTTTGTATCGATGTGGAATTCAAAACGCCGGTGTTTTTACCGACACAAGTGGGGCTGCATTACGAGAATTCAGAGCAGGGTATCGCATTTTCGCTGCGCAATGAGGCCGGCAATCGCCCTCATGTTAATGGAAGTTTGCGGGCACTGTAGGCATGTCTATGGCTACAGTAAGCCTGCGGGCTGAACATTAGCGCCCCTTGGTTTCACCGCCTAGGGTCGCCACCGAGTTTAAGATCAGTTGAATCAGCTGAGTCTGCCGGGCAACACCGGTTTTGGAGAATACCGAGCTCAGGTGAGATTTCGCAGTGTTGCGCGATATCCCCAGCTCTTCTGAAGCTTCATCCAGCGTCAGGCCATTGACCAGACGCAAGGCCAGTTTGGATTCTGCGGGGGTAAACCCGAACAGATCAATCAGAATATCACTCGGGGCCTGCCGGGGTTGATGCGGATCACTGACAAAAATAGCGGCCGTGGGATTGCTGCTGCCATCTGAACTTTCAATGGGCGGCAAAGGTCGCACCAGCAGCCCCAGCCCGGTAACAGAGCCACTGTCGGCTATCCGGAAGGCACGCACAAAACCGGGCTCGAAGCGTCGATGGGCCTCCATCACGTCTTCCAGTAAGTTTCGAAATGCCCGGTTCTCCTGATTGTCTCCCACCTGCAACGCCCCCCCAACCTGGCTAAGCCCGCGCCGCTCCTTCAACAGCCCTTCGGCTGCATGGTTCTTGCGCAGCACACGGGCATTACGGTCCAGAATCACGACCCCCATAGCCAGCTTGTCGATGGCATCTTCGTAGAAGGCGCGCTCACTCTCCGTTCTCAGAATCCGCGCGTGCAGCTCGATGGCCAGCTCAAGGTGTGGCAACAGCTGTTTACACAGGGCCTTTTCTGCCTCTCCGAAGTTGTCCCGAGCCTTGGGCCGGGTAATTCTCAATCGGGCACTGAGACCGTCAGGCCCCACCAGATCTGCCCCCATAATATGGCGCACGTCCGATGGCGTGATGTACTCACGATAATATTCTGAGTTGAAAAATTCCGACTCACCCACAAATTCGGCAACCGTAAACACCTCACCCGGCGGCAAATTGACAAAGGGGTCCATCGAAAAATACGTATCGTTATAGGAGTTGAAGATGTGTGGCGACATGACGATGGCGTTAAGCACCACCCCGGAATCACCTTCACGGGGCGGGCGCAGGATCAAGGTCGCATAATTAGCGTTCACAGCCTCGCGAAAAGTGTTGAGAAACGTCTGCCAGGGCGTGTCTTCCAGAGGGCCACGGTACGCGGCCTGGATCAACGCATCCAGCTGAGGAGGAATAATCAGGTTACTACTGGCCACCATTATCCTGCTTAAGAGTGTTATTGGGTAAACGCGGCCATATCGAAATAGTCGCGCCATTTGACAATTTTATCGCCACGAAATTCAAAAACGCCCATCACCGCCAGATCGATGGATTTTCCATTCATCTCAATGCGATCAGTTCGCTCATTCATCACCAGATCGCCCTGCTCTACCTGCTTGTGCACAATAAACTCAATTGAATCGAGCATACCGAGAAAGCCCTCAATAAACGCTCGGATTTCAGCCAGCCCGCGATTGGGCGGATCCATCGGAATATTGATGTACTCGGCGTCGTCGGTAAAGAACGACAGAATGGCTTCAAGGTCTTTCGCACACCAGGCGTCGTTAAACTGCTGAAGTATGGCTTGTCGTTGCATGCTGCGACCTTATGCTGTTATCGGTTTCTACGGAGAAAGTCGGGATACTTCTGGTGAAGATAGGATTGCTCCGCCATGACCCGGTGCTGGGTTAAACCGCTCACCAGCTGAACCACCACGTTCTTGCCTTCCAGACGCAACACTTTGCCGATGACCGCCTCGCGCTGTTCATCGTGAAAAGCAATTTCACCGGCTACTGACTCGTTCAGCGTCAAAGGAATACCGGGCTCCAGAATCAGTCGAATTCCGCCCTCGGCAATTTCCACAACCTCATGCTGGCTGCCGCCACAGTGCAACACCGGGCGTTCGTTGGACGGGTATGGCAGCCGAAAATAAGCACGTCGCTGTTCGCCACCCGCGCTATCGCTCATCACCCTTATCCTCGCTGGGACACTCCCCTTCAGAATAGTACATCACCTGCTTGTTGCTGCAGGCGTCACAGGCATTTCCGAAGGTTTTATGGTCAACGCTGGGACAGGGTTCCGTCACACAGCGAATCCCGGTATCGATCGCACCGCACACCGGCCGATATTCGCGGGTACACATTTCGGGACGCGGCGAGGTGCATTCCACCGAAGTAGAGGTTGTTTCCTGCTGGCTGCAGGCCGCAACCAGAACCACTAAGCTCAACAATCCCGTTAACCGTGTTCGCACGCCAAATAGCCCCGCTCGAAGTTGGGCAACAGCCTAGCGAACTTTCAGGCAAAGGGACAGACCGCCAACAAAAACCGGGGTCGTATCGAGTATTTTTTAATCGATACGACCCCGGTTTTTTTGAAGCGTGGGGTTAAGGGAGGTATTCGCCGCCGTTGACGTCAAGGGCAGCGCCAGTGATGGCTCGGGCGTAATCGGAGGCCAAGAAGATGGCTGCCTTGGCGCAATCACCATCTTCCGGAATCACCCGCAACGGGATGTTCTGGGCAACGGCGGCTTTCTGCTCTTCTACCGATATGCCGGTCGCCTCTGCCTGCTGTTTCATATAGCCCTCTACCGGAGGCCCCCACATCCAGCCCATGTAGGTGGAGTTCACCCGGATGTTATAGGGGCCGAGCTCCAACGCCAGATGCTGGGTGGCGCTGGACAAAGCGGCCTTGGAAGCGCCGTAGCCTGCCTGCGTCTGCAACGGCCGGCGGGTAACCATGGTGTTAATCATGACAATTGAACCGCCGCCTTGCTTTTTCATATGCGGAACCACCTGCAGGGTGAGGTTCATGGTGCCAAACAGATTGACATCCATTGCCTCGCGCCAGCCGTCGAGGTCTGCATTTTCAACGACATCGAAGGCACCGGGGTTGTAGGCGCTGTTGATCAGCACATCGATTCGGCCATAGGCCTCAAGGGTTTTGGTGACCAGATTTTCACACTGCGCTTTATCGGAAATATCGGTGGGCACTTTAAGTATCGGGGTATCTAGACCCGCTTCGCGGATTTCCTGCTCAGCGGCATCGAGTTTGCTAGCCGTACGAGCGCAGATAGCGAGTTTGGCGCCCTGCTGGGCCGCTTCGAGTGCGAGTTCATGGCCCAGACCCGGACCAATGCCCGACACAATCACCACTTTATCGTTAAGTAACATAGAAAAACCTGCTGCATTGCTTACTGTTATGAGTTCTAAATCCTAGAATAGCAGCTGTTGTCAG
>NZ_JBVBUV010000068.1:0-20217 GCF_057445395.1 Litorivivens sp. | reverse complement strand
TGACGGTGTGCTTTACAACGTTGAGGAAATCAAGGAAGAGCTGGACGGCAAAATCGATACCCTGCACTTCGATGAAGCCTGGCTGCCCCACGCCGCCTTCCACGATTTCTACGGTGACTATCACGCCATTGGTGAAGACCGGAAGCGCTGCGACGAGTCCATGGTTTTCGCGACTCAGAGCACCCACAAATTGCTCGCCGGTATTTCGCAGGCCTCCCAGATTCTGGTGCAGGACTCCAGTAATCGCAAACTGGATAAAGACCTATTCAACGAAGCGTATTTGATGCACACCTCCACATCGCCCCAGTACTCGATTATCGCGTCCTGTGATGTCGCAGCCGCCATGATGGAACCGCCGGGCGGCACAGCCTTGGTAGAGGAATCGATTGCTGAGGCGATGGAATTCAGGCGCGCCATGCGCAAGGTCGACGACGAATGGGGGGCTGACTGGTGGTTTAAGGTGTGGGGCCCAGATTACCTTGCTGAAGAAGGCATGGGCCCACAGGAAAATTGGATGTTAAAACCCAATGATCGCTGGCATGGCTTCGGTAATCTGGCGGATGGATTCAATATGCTGGATCCCATCAAAGCGACCATCATCAATCCGGGGCTCGACGTGGATGGTGACTTTGCCGAGCATGGCATCCCGGCAGGCATTCTCACCAAGTACTTGAGTGAACACGGCATCATCGTTGAAAAGTGTGGCCTGTATTCCTTCTTTATCATGTTCACCATTGGTATCACCAAAGGTCGCTGGAACACGCTGGTCACGGAACTGCAGCAGTTCAAGGATTGCTACGACAAAAATACCCGTTTGTGGCGATGCATGCCGGAGTTTATCGCAAAGCATCCTCGGTACGAAGCCATGGGATTACGCGACCTGTGCGATCAAATCCACGGCGTATATGCCCAATTTGATGTCGCTCGTCTGACAACAGAAATGTATCTCAGTGACCTGACTCCAGCCATGCGCCCTTCCGATGCCTGGGCGAAAATGGCTCACCGTGATATTGAACGCGTGCCGATTGATGAGCTCGAAGATCGCATAACAGCCATGTTAGTTACGCCTTATCCTCCAGGCATACCTTTGCTTATTCCAGGAGAACGTTTCAATAAAACGATCGTAGAATACCTACGATTTGCGCGAACATTTAATGAGCAATTCCCTGGCTTTGAGACTGACATTCATGGCTTAGTAAAAGAATCCCGTGATGGCAAGGTTGAGTACTATATAGACTGCGTGCGCGACTAACGTTATGTGTTTATAGCCGCCGGACTTAGCACCATAAACCAGGATGCTGGGCTGGAATCTGTAATCCTTGCGAAGGGTGTCAGATTCCAGTCGTAAGTTTTTCTGTCTGAAAGACAGGTAAAAATTAGTATTTTTCACCCTCCAGTGCTTTATTCCAGGATTGGTGCCAATGCTGCACTACGGGTTCGTTACGACCTACAATGACAGTCGGCAGCCCCGCCGAAAGACCTTTCTGACAAGCTTCGGCCGCAGGAAGATCCTCTTCCTCAAACAATTTCCCCCCAAATTCAAATGCCTCGCGACAAGCCTCGAAATTGCCTTTGTCGCGCGCAACACCTGAGTAATAGACCACTGATTCACCCGTCAGCCGCCCGGGTTCCACTCGTATCATTTCGGCATCACCCGAGTTCACCACGATTACTGTGGCGGGGAAAATCGTGTGATTCATCGCCCCGGGAAAGGCATCCGGCCACTGAGCAGCATCAATCTTTGCGAGCTTTTCAATACCGCGAAATGCAAAGGCCCAGCGTGTGTGTTGCCCAAAAGTGTCGACTACCGCCCGGTCATACATCAGCGGCGCCAGTGAACTGCGGTGCACAGACGCAAAGTGGTACGCCTCATGACTTAGCCCGGCAACCAGTTTCCAGTTCGCTGCCGCTTCATAGCGGTGCCGCCCGACGGACATCGCGTCTGTAAAATCAAAGCCCGCAAGCGCAGCGTCAATACCACTCAGCGCATTTTCCAACTTCTGTTGGGGTACTGTTGTCTGGGCACCCACAATGATCAATCCACACATTTCTGCGACCGGCAGTGCTATCAAATTACTGTCGTGTTCCATGTCAGTAAACGCAGCAGCTTCCCGGCGACCTGCGAGACTTCCGTCGAGGTCGTAGCTCCAGCCATGAAACGGGCAAGTGAGACGCCGAGCTTCGCCGCACCCCGCCGCCACTGGAGCACCGCGGTGCTTACAAACATTAAGGAATGCCCGGACTTTGCCGTCGGCAGCACGAGTTAATAGGACAGGGACGTCTAGTATGGTGGTAGTCATATAGCTACCTGGTTGAGCTATTTCGCCTGAAAACGCGACGACTTGCGGCATCTCCATAAAGAGTTTCTGGCGTTCGCGCTGAAAGCGTGCTGTATCAATAAATTCGCCGCTTGGAATCTCTATCGAGTGGGCTGCAAGGTCGGTTGTGCCGTCTGCTAGATGTTGTAACATGCGGTCTATGATTCGGTGGTTTTCTGTGGGTGTCATGCAAACTCCTTAAGACTGCCCGCTTGAGCGCAGTTGAACTATCCTCAAGGATAAAAGACGCGTATCTATTCAGGTACTCCAGTTTTTGGGTCTCAGCTCGTCGGTAACTGGCTGTTTTTAATAGATAATAATTTTAATCCCGCGAGGAACTCCGGTTTATGGCCGCTAATACTGCGACACCTGCCGAACCCCGCCGTCGGCCTAAGCAATCGCGCTCGCGGGCGCTGGTCAAAGCTATACGCGAAGCTGGATGTGCCATCCTCGAGGAAGAGGGCGCCGCTGCGTTGACCACGAACCGCATTGCTGAACGTGCTGGGGTTGGGATCGCCTCGGTATATCGTTACTACCCCAACAAACAGGCAATCCTTGCCGATGTATTCGACGAGAAAGTGAAATTAATCGACGCGTACTACCGTCAACTCATCAAAGAACGAAAGCTGGGTACGTTCCCCCTGCGCGACGAAATTCGACACCTCATTGAAACCCCAGTGCAACTCTCACTACAGCTCATACAGCTGCACCGTGACTTTTATCGGCACCACTACAGCGATTTTGAAATCAGTTATCGTACTGCGCCTGACGGCGCGCAGAATTGGGTCGAATGGGGAGAAAACTGGTGGCAGAGTGTGCTGGAGAGGCGGCGCGACGAGCTCCGAGTTTCTGAACCTAAACTTGGCGCCAGGATTATGCTGATGGCTGTGCGGGGCGCTATTGATGCTGCCATAGACAGAGAGCCAGCCTTACTGGAAGAACGCGAATTTGTTGAGGGGCTAGTCGATTTGGCCTGCCGCTACCTGCTGCATGACGGATCTCCTTCGATAACAGGCCGGGGCGATAACTGAGACGAGTAGCTGCGAAACCCACTATTTACTAAGGTAGCTGTCTTGGCGGAAATGACAACAGTCGAATCGGCAACGGGCTTGTCTGATGATGAGTGGCAGCGTATGGATTTCAGTTCTCATGCAGAATCCCCTTCGCCATGCGCAGGGGAGCTGTCAACGATTGGCATCTCCCATAAATAGGGTAAAATGCTGCCCAGCAACTTCCTACAGGAGTAAGTGTCATCGGACGCGCATATCAAAACCGTAAAGACTCAATGGCGAAAACCTCTGATGCTAAAGCGCGGGTTTACAGCCGCTATGCTCGGGAAATCTACGTTTGCGCTAAATCCGGTGGCTGTGACCCTACAGGCAACCTGACCCTGCGCGGGCTCATCGAGCGCGCCAAGCGCGATCAGGTTCCGACGCACGTTATCGACAATGCCATCAAGAAGGCCCAGGGCGGTGCGGGTGAGGACTACTCGCCTGCTCGATATGAAGGCTTCGGCCCTGGTGGCTGCATGGTGATTATTGAATGCCTGACTGACAATCCCAATCGGACTTTTGGCGATGTGCGACTTTGCTTTACCAAAACCGACTGCAAAATTGGCACTCAAGGGACCACCAGCCACAGCTTTGACCATTCGGCGATTTTCGTATTCCCGCATGACGACGAAGAAGCTGTGATGGAATGCCTGCTAGAGGCGGAGGTTGACCTAACCGATATTGAGGCGGATGGGGGCTCTCTTAGTGTGTTTGTACCACATACAGAGTACTTCAAAACCAAAACAGCGTTGCTGGAAGGCTTTCCCGATATTGAGTTTGAAGTAGACGAGATTCAGTTCATTCCCAAGGGCTCCACCCCGATCAGCGAAGAGCATCGTGAGCAGTTTGATAAGTTTATGAATATGCTTGATGACCTTGATGATGTTCAACGCGTGTATCACGACGCTGTTCTATAGCAAATTCGACTCATACGATTAAAGTTAAGGGGCCAGAGAATGGCCCCCGTTATTAACGGTATGTCCTGTACCCGAGAATAAAAACCAGAACGTATATTGCTAGGGTGTTCTTGCCTTACTTCGATTTAGCAGTAGCAAGATGCTTCAGCGTTAACAGTATGGCGTCCGCTTGGATCTGAACAAGTTTGCTCAACGCAACAGGCTCCAATGTTGCCTCCTCTTCAAAGTGCATGATTGCCTTGTCGAGAAAAACACTCGCATCGGTGCCAGCTGCGAGGAGTTCCTCTGATTCGACATGCTGCACCAGGTCATGGCTGAGTCGTCGCATTAATCCGGCCGGACGCATTGCTGCCATTGTGAGTTGAGACCTGAGCGCATAAATGTGTGTTGGCAATGGCGTCGCTGGGTCAACCGCGCCCGCTGCCATCGTGAGTTCGGCCGCAAATCCATCAGCATTCACGTGCCATTCTTTAAGCGCTTCGAAAATTTCACGCTGGTCTTGAGTTTCTATATAAGGTTCAAATGAAGGAGCGTGGGTTTTCAGCAGCGCCGTCAGTTCACTGAACAGCGCTAGCTGGAATTCCAGGACATCGCCCAGTGTTTTGCCAGATGGCGATGTGTCGAGTAATCGTGCGTCATGCCAAAGGGGTACTTCGGTGGTTAGTGAGAATGTATCAAATTGCTTTTTGGCGTAATGCGCACCGGAGTTGCCGGCAGACCAGCCGATTGGACCCTCGCCGCCAATCATGGCGTTTATATTAGGAAAGGCGAATACACCGGCGGCAAACGGTTGTGCTTGTGCACCGGGATCGCCGACCGGATTTACACCCAAGCCAGAGTTAGCGGCAATGTCACTCAAAGCTTGACTGAGTTCGGCGTGGTTGTCGCTCACAATGTGAAATACCCCGCCGTGGTCTGCGTGATGGAGCGAGGACTGAAAATCAGGTTTCACCAAATCTAGTGCTTTTTGCCAGGCGAGATTTTCTGGGGTCGATTGGGTGAACGTGTAATCGTCGGTGTTCAGGGGGAAGGTGTACTCTGGCTGCCGCGCCAGCGCGGGACGGAAGTGGTTTTCCATGTAACTTCGTAAAGTAAGCGGTTGAGTGCACCACGCTTCATTTAAGCGCAGCCCCTCCGGGTCAATGGCTTTTATGAAGTGCCATTGGATATCCAGCTGCTGTAACGTTTTGTCGTTCAGGATCTTATCAATCAGATACTCGACGGTCAGCGCTCCCACGGGTTCGTTAGGGTGTGGCACGCCCAGTATCAGCGCCGAGCGAGCGCCCTGCCCTATGCTGATCATTCTAATGTCGCGCCCGCTGCGACTTTTCCCAATAACTTGAATTGTTACATTCGGTAGTTTCTTAGCCTGAAGTTCATCTGTGCGATGCTCGAGGGCCTCTATAGTGGGAAAAGTCAGTGCTTCGCTCATGGTTGTTGTCCTGTGTCGAAATATCAAAGGCCGGCTTTTCAGCACGGTGTAATTATGTGTGACATTGCTTTAAGCATGTCATTTTTCTGGGTATGCGGATCGTCTAATCCCACGTCGCTAAGTATTAATGCTCCGGTTTCGAGCATGAGTAAGATCCGTGCGCATTGTTCTGGTGTCGCATGCAATTCAATCACCCCAGACTTTTGCGCGTCGATAATGTCTTGGGTGGCAATTTCGAGCCATTTTTGCGTTAGTTCTTTTGATCCTGGCCGCGGCTGCATTACCGCTTTTTGCAAATACGCAATTGCCAGTTGGTCGCTCTCGCTGAGCTGTTGGTCGCCGCCGCTACCCCACAAGGTGGGCAGACCCCGTTGCGCGCGCTGGCGAGCCCACTCCAGATATTTAATGTCTGTAGCTTCCAGTAGGCCTCGTTTTCCTTCGAAATGTCGATGTATCAGGCCTAGGGCTACACCGGCTTCTGCGGCTATTAAGCGACTGGATGCCTTTTCATAGCCAAATTGAGCAAAACAGTTAAATGCAGCGTCGATCAGTTTGCCGCGCCCGTTGTCTCCAATTCTGCCCACGTGTGTGCCCGTCCTTGCCATTGGTGGTTAAATTATATACATTAAGTGGACAAGTGACCACTATTGAGCAGCCCATCATGACAATCATCGATAATTGCCTATCGTTCAGCCGTATTGGATCGGCAATGGTGATCTCGGCGGCGTGCCTAACTAGCGTCTGGGCGGCAGAATCTTCGCAGACTAACAAGATCGAGGAAGTGTTGGTTACGGCCACCAAGCGCGAGCAGGCCTTGCGGGATATTCCGGCCAGTATCAATGCCCTTTCAGGGGCTGCATTGGAAGAGGATGGGGCTCAGGAACTGGCAGACTTTCTAAATCAGATTCCCGGTATCACGCAAAATCCCCTCGGCACGGATCAGAACCGGATTACCATCCGCGGCGTCGGCGCGGATACAGCTCGGTTGACCACCTCGCAAACCACCGCGATCATGATCGGTGAAACGTCCTTCAGCGATCCGATGTTTTCTGCAGTCAGCCCTGATGTTAACCCTTTTGACTTGGCCAGTGTGGAGGTTCTTAAGGGTCCACAGGGAACACTATTTGGCAGCTCTGGTCTGTCGGGTGCGGTGCGCTATGTTCCTGCCAAACCAGAATTTGGTGAGTGGCGTCTCAAGCTAAGTGGCTCCGTCAGTCAAACAAACGAGGGCGAAGATTCCTACTCCACTTCGGTCGCATTAAATATTCCCATCGGTGGTGATTATCCTTTAGCCATGCGGGTTGTTCATGTGGAGCGCGATGTGGGCGGGATTATTGATAACGAGCGTAACGGTGAGGTAGACATTGACAGCCGGGACCAAACCAGCCAACGCGCCTTGTTGGCATGGGAGCCGACCGACAAATTACTGATCGATGCCATGTATATGGAACAGCGATCCTTTGCCGACGAAATGGCCTATTCTAGTGACACCGATGGTGAACTCGTTCGCTCCACTTCATATGGTCCCAGTTGGCAGGAAACAGCTTTTGATATCGCCAATTTGACCGCCACCTACATCACGCCTTTTGCGGATATTGTCGTTACCACGAGTCGCATATCCAAGTTTCTGGATCAGCATTTGGACGCTACTCGTCTCGTGAACAATGCTAGCCTGATCGGCACGGAAGTAGCCCGGATTCAGCTATTTCAAGACGTTGAGGGCGACACTCAGGAGCTAAGATTGGTATCAAATCACGGCGGTCCGATCAAATGGATTGTTGGCGGATTCTCGCTAGATTACACTCAGTTCTTCAGTACTACGCTTCTTAATCAGTCCAGCAGTAACTTGTTGCCACTTGGCGCAAACATTCTGCCGCCTGTCGTGCTAACCGAAATTACAGCCGACCTCGAAGCACGCGAGATCGCGTTGTTCACGGATGTTAGTTGGGCTTTCAGTCCTGACTGGGAAGTCAGCCTTGGGCTTCGAGACTACCGCTCGGTGGTCAATGGTGCTGTGGTTGGATCTGGAGCGATTATTCTCGTTGCTACGGCTTCGCCGGAGTATTCCAATGTGGCCCGTATTTCAGAGTCTGGCTTGAACCCCAAAGCTTCAATTACATGGACGCCCTTTGATGAACTTATGGTCTATGCAAGTGCCTCTAAAGGATTTCGCATGGGGGGTATCCAGACTATAGCTGATACCCCCACGACAGATGTTCCTCCCATCTTTAAATCAGACACACTCTGGAACTACGAGATCGGCGCGCGGATGTCGTGGTTGGAAGATACGCTGATTACCGATCTAACCATTTTTCAGATTGACTGGGACGAGCCGCAGATGGTTCAGAGAACCCCCGACAATCTCTTTAATATTATCGACAACGTTGGCAGTGCAGAAGTGGACGGCGCAGAACTGGCGGTGAACTACCTTACGCCGCTGGATGGACTCACGCTACAGGTAAGTGCTGCCTACACCGATGCATATACCACAGAAGATTTTAACTCGCCTGATGGTACACCGGTGCCCGAAGGTACTCCCCTGCCTGGAACTAGCCAGTGGCAAACCGCTACCACCTTAAATTATGGCTTTACCTTGGGGCAATGGAGTCTCGATACCAGTTTGAGCCACAGCTATTACAGCGAGGCCTGGAACGATCTTAAGAAAAGCGCTGAAGTGCTCGGCTATGAAACGCTGGATGCTCGGGTTACCGCACGGCGCGGCTGGGGAGAACGCGAATTGTCGCTGTCTCTCGCGGCGACCAATCTGGATGATGAGCGGGGCGTTGCCAACGTACTTTATAACGCTGAAGATCGGCAAGACGTCTATTACATACGGCCGCGTACAATAGAGTTTCGAGTTGCCATCGATATCTGACATTTAGGCGCGTAACAGCGTAACCAGCTTGTTGCGCACCCGGCTCAAAACCACCACCAGTATTAGTGCTGGCATCAGATTGATCACGTCGATCTCTGCAGTGCCGAGTAGCGTCAAACCGATTGCCATAATCAAAACGCCGCCAGTCGCGGATACTAAGCGAGTAATTTCTTCGGTAAATAGCTGTCGCGACACCGTTGCCAGCACCGTTATGCCGCCTTGGAACAAAAGCATCGGTACAATCGAAAACAGAACGCCCACCCCGAGCGCAGACGCTAGCGCAATCGAGACCATGCCATCAATGGCGGCCTTTACCATGAGGAGCTGGCGGTTTCCCTCGATACCCTCCTGAATGGCACCGACAACTGTGAGCGACCCGACACAGAAAATCATGAAAGCAGTGACCAACCCTTCGGTGAAACGCGGGTCACCGAGCGTGAGTGCCGCCTCGAGGCGATTACCCAGAAACTCTGCCGTCGCGCTCAGACCAACGGCTTGTCCGATAAGGCCTCCGAGGATCAGGCTCATGATCAGCACTACCATGTAGGAGTCGGGTATTTTCAGGGCCATGCTGATGCCCATGATGAGTACGCCCAGACCCACAGCCTGAAACAGGATGTTTTTCATTTCGGCAGAGAAGAGCTGTTCAAGCCCCAACCCGATTAGGCTGCCTGCTACCACAGCCGCCATGTTGATTAGCGTGCCAATTGGCCATTGTACTTTTCTCATAGCGGCGTTCCGGTGCTTCTAGCGATCAGTCATTATTGGCAAGTAAGCTTTTTAGCATCCACACATCGCAGCGGTTATGGGGGGTGCCTTCCATAGGCGCATCCAGGCGCTGGAAGCCAAAACGCTCATAGAGTTTTATAGCGGTCTCCATGGAGCGAAGCGAATCCAAATAGCAGGCGCTGTAACCCGTTAGTACTGCAAAATCGAGGCACTGTTCCAGAAGGCTGCGTCCAATACCGTAGCCTCGGCTTTCGGGCAGGAGGAAGAGCTTTCTTAGCTCACAAATACCTTTGTCTGAATTAAACGGTGCGATTCCGCCGCCCCCGACGACATGACCGTTCAGTTTGGCGACCAGATAGCATGAACCATCTTCTGGAAGATAGTGGCGGCTCATGGCGGAAACCTCGGCATCGCCGGGGCCAAAGCCCTCTCCCACGGCGCCGAATTCGGCGCCCACCTTTCGTATAATGCCGCCAATTGCGGCATCGTCATCGGAGCAAATCTGACTAATTGTTACTGGTGTGCTTGGCATTTAACTTTGGGCTCTAGTCGATATGACGCCTATTCTGCCACAGGAATTTAATTAATGGGGTATCACGGGAAGAGCTCTAGTACAGAGCAATTTTTTCCGCGTTAGACAGGCAAGAATTCCGGCGACGATAGCTTTTATTCGGCGCGGTGGATCACATCGACATGCTATTTTTCAAGGGGGAAGTTACGCGGCGTTAGCGCCGGCTTCAGGCGTGCGTGGTTGAATGTCGGTGGCCATCAATGCCCGGCAGCTATCGAGCATGCGATTGGCGAATGCCCATTCGTTGTCGTACCACGCCATGACTTTCACCATGCGACCATTGAGACGTGTTTGCGGTGCATCGAAGATGGCGGACGCGCTCTGGTGATTAAAGTCTATCGAGACCAGTGGCTCTTCGTTGTAATGCAATATTGAACTCATGGGGCCGTTGGCGGCGGCTTTCACTAGAGCATTGATCTCTGCGACAGACGTATCGCGAGCAGCAAGAAAATGAAAATCTATCAGCGACACGTTGATTGTTGGCACACGCACGGCCATACCGTCGAGCTTGCCTGCCAGTTCCGGTAGCACCAACCCGACAGCTTGAGCGGCACCGGTTTTAGTCGGAATCATGGATTGTCCGGCGGCTCGGGCACGATAGAGGTCGGGGTGGTAAACGTCATGCAATTTCTGATCATTGGTCATGGCGTGAATTGTCGTCATGGCACCATACTCAATACCTACGCCGTCGTTTAGCACTTTAGCGATTGGGGCCAGGCAATTGGTGGTACAGGACGCATTGGAAATAATCTGACTTTGGGGTGTCAGTACATGGTGATTTACACCGTAGACCACTGTGGCGTCGACGTCGCTGGCAGGGGCCGAGATGATTACTTTGCGCGCGCCGGCTTGAAGGTGTGCTGTGGCTTGTATGCGTGAGGTGAAAAGACCGGTGCATTCAAACACCACGTCTACATCAAGTGATTGCCAGGGCAGTAGTGTTGGCTCGGTTATGGAGAAGGTCTGAATGCGCTCGCCGTTCACAATTAACGCGGTGCCATCGACATTCACCGAGCCGTTGAAACGACCATGAACGGAATCGTAGCGCGTCAGGTGGGCGTTGACCTCGGATGTCGCCAGATCATTAATAGCCACCAGGTCAATGTGATCGCGCTGATCGGATTCATACAGGGCACGCAAAATGTTGCGCCCGATACGACCATAACCATTAATTGCGGCACGTATCTTCATAGGCTCTCCATCTGCATTAGACTGCGCTAGTGCATGGAAAGTTTTAGTTTGGCTTGGAATATTCGACGCTCTTTTTATGCTTGTAATACGCAGGCGGAAAGAGGCCGCTACGCGTAATTCACTGACTCACTGGATGGATAGGTTGAAACGTGATTTCGGAAGGGCAGCAGAGTTTTCTGGCAATGGCCATTGCGAACATCCGGGCGCCCTGCAGGCGCCCAGTGGTGTCGGTTTCAGCCCGCGATTCAGGCCGGTAGTAAGCGTCTGACAATCTCTTCGCATTCGGCGCGGCGCATGTATTTCGGCACCGGATAACCGTATAGTCCGTGCGATTCATGGAGTGCTCTATCGACGAGCTCTTCGACCATTTCTGGCTTGAGCGCATCGGCGTACTGGGGAATGCCGATATTGGCCTCGAGCTGACGGACAGCGTCAACGAGCGCACGAGCGCGCTGCGCGTCGGAATCGCTGTCAGAGCCAACCCCTGCGGCCTTAGCAATACGGGCCATTTGGGGAGCAGCTTTATCGATGTAGAACTCTAGGATATGCGGTAGAAACAAAGCGTTAGCTAATCCGTGAGGTAAGTGACAGATAGCTCCGAGTTGATGTGCCAAACCATGGACATAGCCAACATTGGTAATGGTGAACGCGGCGCCAGCGTAGAAACTGGCTACGGCCATCGCCTCGCGAGCTTCCAGATTGCTGCCATCTTTGACCGCGGTTTCCAGATTGCCAAATATCATGCCGACTGCAGTAAGGGCTTTAGTTTGCGTATCATCGCTAGCTTCACGAGACAATGATGATTCAATCGCGTGAGTTAAGGCATCCATACCAGTGGCTGCTGTGATTGCCGGTGGCAGGCCAGTCATCAGTGAGGGGTCAAGCGCGACGGCGTTGGGGACGAGTTTGGGGTCTACAATAAAGCACTTGGTACGTGCCTCAGCATCGGTAATTACCGACACCATAGTAGCTTCAGAGCCGGTGCCCGCGGTCGTGGGTATACAGTAGATTGGAAACCCACGGCTTGAGACGCTGAAATAGCCAAGAATATCTCGTGGCGTTTGGTCAGACCCGGAACATATCGCGATCACTTTGGCTGCATCCAATGAAGAGCCGCCACCAATCGCTAACACAGCGTCGCAGCTGTGTTGGAGGCAGTGCTTAATGCCGTTTTCTACCTGAGAAAAGTCTGGATCGGGGAGGACGGCATCATAAATCTCAGTCTGTATCCCCTGTTTTTCCAGTTCAGCAACGACCTGCCCTACTAGCCCTAGTTCCACCAGCATTTTATCGGTGACCACCAGTACTTTTTTGTGTCCAAAGCGGGCGATGGCTGAGCAGAGCGTGGCGTAACTGCCAGCACCGCTGTAGATCAGCGGTGACGACAGGCTGATAAATTTGAGCATAATGCGGCTGAGAAGGCCCATTGCCCGGCTGTATAAGACGGTTAGAAAATGCATGCTGGAGTCTTTCCCCTACTGGTCGGCGGACAATACTACATGGCGAACTAGCGCGATAAAAGGCTCTTTTGCGCACAGTTGACGGCTTTTGTCCGCATTTTCGCTAATTTAAGGAGCCAAATAAGACATGCCGACGCGGTGCTAAGGCGTTGTCATCGGGAATGGGTCAAAATTCGGTAAACCCAGACTGCCCAGCAACTGTCCCAGCCGGATAAAGCTTCCTTCCACGCTGACCCCGTCCTTTCCTACCAAATCTTTCAGGCTGGCCTGACCGCTAATCAGCCTAACCAGCAGCTCCTGGGTTAGCGTCAGGGTTGCATCGGCTTCGGCAGCTAATCCTTGTCGGTGGTTCAGCACCGAGTTTTCCAGCATCAGGGTGAAATCATCACCGGTATCGGTAAACCGAAAGTTCACAGTAACTACCTTGCCGGCCGCCGACTCAGGATCGACATTTGTCGCCATTGCAACAAAGAACAAGTCGAGTGGCACGGAGCGAAGCAGCGCGCCTGCGCTTTCACGCATGTCCACCCCTTGCAGACCATTGCGCAGTTCATTGGCGCCCGACAGATAAACGTCTCGCCACGGCCCGCTTTCAGCTTGATAGCCGAGTTGCTCGTAGGCTTGGGCGAGCATGATTCGGGCGTCCTGGTGACTGGCGTCAGCAAACACCGCGTGGTGAGCCAGCTGGGCAGCCCACTGGAAATCTCCGCTGGCATAGGCATTGCGCGCTTTTTCTACTACCGCATCTATACCGCCCATTGCCTCGACATAACGATTGGCTTCTGCCTCGGGTGGCAGCGGGTCCAGATTAACGGGGTTGCCGTCGTACCACCCAAAGTAGTGTTGATATACGGCCTTGGCGTTGTGCTTGAGTGTTCCGTAGTAGCCGCGCGTTGCAAAGTTGTTGCGCAACGACTCAGGTAGCGTAATGGACGCGGCAATCTCGTTTGGCGTAAGGCCCTGCGATGCGAGCCGTAGTGTCTGGTCATGAGTATAGCGGTAGATGTCGCGTTGCTTTTTAATGTAGTCGCGCACGGCATCGTTTCCAAATACTGGCCAGTGATGAGAATTGAACACGATTTCAGTTTGCGAACCGAAGCGCACCAGAGCTTCATCGATATAGCCAGCCCACTTGAGAGCATCGCGTACTTTGGCACCGCGCAGGGTATAGATATTGTGGAAGTTGCGTGACAGGACCTCTGCCCCGCAGAACGCTGCATATTGTGGCAGGAAGAACATGAACTCCGCGGGAGCTTCGGATTCCGGTGTGTATTGAAAAACAAATTCAACACCGTCTATGGTCAAGGTCTGCCCTGTTCTATTGACCACCGTATTGGGCTTGATCAGCGACGTTGTACCTTGCCCCGGTTGCTTGCCGAGGCCTGTGTCGACATGCCCAGTCGCTGTTCGCGGCAGGGTCATGCCGTACATATAGCTGGCCCGGCGTGTCATTACCGCGCCTGCAATTACGTTTTCGCTTACGGCTTCTCGTGTGAAATGTGCTGGTGCGACCACGGGAACGGCACCGGAATCGGCGTCTGCCTGGCTAACAACTGCCGCTGCGCCAGCAAAGTGGTCAATATGTGAATGGGTATATAGAACAGCGGTTACTGGGCGTTTGCCAAGTGTATCGTTGGCTAGCTTGAGGGCGGCTTCTGCCGTTTCTACAGCAGTAAGCGGGTCCACCACGATCCAACCGTTACTGCCTTCGATCAAGGTCATGTTCGCCAGATCGAATCCGCGCACTTGATAGATGCCCTCCTTTACTTTGAACAAGCCATGAATGTTATTAAGTTGGGCTTGCCGCCAAAGGGAGGGGTTGACCGAGTCTGGGGCACTCTTGTCATTCTGCCAAGCGTAGTCCTTGTCGGACCATACTACGCTACCGTCTTCACGGGTAATAACCAGTGGCGTGCGCGTTGCAATAAAGCCGCGACGAGCGTCCGAAAAATCCTGCTCGTCATCCAGAGGTAGCTGCTTTGACACGGCTTGGTTCGCTGCTTTCGTCGCTGGCGCGGTAGCTGAGGGTTTGCGGGCATCACCTGATGGGAGCGGATTGTTCCCTGCCTTATCTCCGCTACAAGCTGTGATAATTATGGCTAAGCCGATACAGCAACATGCTCTGGAAATGAAAGGCATCGTTATACTCCCTATTATTGTTTTGACAGGTAACGGCATGACATTATTTGAAGCGAGTGTGAAAGCATGTTGAATCCAACTAAACGACGCCGTAGCGTTTCGCGTTATCAGCAAGCGCCGCGCGGAACCCGTTTATGGTGGTGTATATAATGTCACTCACAGGTTCTACAGCATCAATTCGGCCGCACACCTGGCCTATCAACGGTATTGCAGCTTCCATATCCCCACCGAAGTATAGTTGATGATGCCCTGCCATCTGCTCCATAACTTGAAACTTGCCTAAGGCAGCAAGCTCTTCGGTTCTTTTCGTGCGTAGCGCGCGCAGCGCAGGTCGAGATTGCTGGTTTAGAAAAACGGTGTCTGTTTCTCTAGCATTCACGACCGCCTGTTTCCAGTTCTTATGAACCGGGGACTCAGCGCTGCTGAGCATACGTGTGCCCATCTGGACGGCGTCGGCCCCCAGCATAAATGCAGCCGCCATTGTTGCGCCATCGTTGATACCTCCGGCAGCGATGATGGGCAGGGTTGTTCGGGAGCGAATAAGTGGCAGCAGCACCATCGTGGACACCGGGGCCGGATTTTTGAATCCGCCACCTTCTCCTCCTTCAACGACTAGTCCGTCGACGCCAGCATCTATCGCTTTGAGAGCCATTTCCAGTGTCGGCACCACGTGAAATACCTTTATGCCAGCTTCCTGCAGAATGGAGGTGCACAGATTGGGGCTGCCTGAAGACGTTGTCACGAAATCAATCTTCTGTTCTATTACAAAATCCACAGCGTCACTGCTTTTGACGAAAGCGAGGGCCAGATTCATGCCAAAGGGCTTATTGGTTAGCTCCCGCATGCGAGCGACTTCCTCTCGGATATTGTCGAACTCCCCGGAAGAGGTCTCTATCACGCCGAGTGCCCCAGCGTTGCTTACCGCAGAGGCGAGCTGGGAACGGGCTATCCAACCCATGGGAGCTTGAATAATCGGATAGTCAGTCCCCGTCATGGCAGTGACTCTGGTGGTAATGGGTTCTGGTTTATTCATTTATACCTCCTTGTTAGGGGAATCTTACGATATAAATCGTGAATACTACACCGCCAAACATGTGGGGAGTTTTCCGATAGATTGCAATTTCAATTGCATTTGGTCGGTGTCGCGCAGCCCGTTAGCAATAGCACTCTGATTCCTCATAAGCATGTGGCTTTAATCGTGGTGTTCAAGGATCGCTGGGGAATTGAAAATGGCGCGCTAATGCCAACAATGAAGATAAAACGCGATGTGATCGAGAAACGCTATTCGTCACGCGCTGACGACTGGTACTCAGCGCGTCAAATGGTAATAAGGGCATCGGATAATGCGGCCAAGTATTTCGGCCGCCTATTACCTTAAACACGGGCGCCATTCTGTTGCGCCGCGTTTATCCGAGGTTCAGCGCACTCGCTAAACCAATTCAGCAAGCATTTCCTTTGTGTATGGTGCTAGCTGCTCTGCCGACCCCGCCTCAATCTTGGTCGCCCAATCTGGGTTTGCGATCAGCGCGCGGCCTACCGCGACCAGATCGAACTCGGCATTTTCTAGACGCGCGAGTAGATCATCCAGACTAGCAGGTTCAGATTCGCGGAAATGGGCCTGTCCCGGCAGCGGCAAAAATTCATCGCTCAGGCCAACACTGCCTACCGTAATTGCTGGCTTGCCAGTTATTTTGCGTGTCCAACCTGCCAGATTCAGCGTGCTTCCTTCAAACTCGGGTTCCCAAAAGCGGCGTGTAGAGCAGTGGAAGATATCAACGCCGGCCTCACTCAAAGGAATGAGAAATTGCTCCAGCGTCTCGGGTGATTCGACCAGTCTGGCGGTGTAATCCTGTTGTTTCCACTGAGACCAGCGCAGAATAATAGGAAAATCCGGCCCCACCGCGGCGCGAACCGCCTGAATGATCTCAATGGCAAAACGGCTTCGGTTCTCTAGACTGCCGCCATATTCATCGTTGCGTTGATTGGTACCTTCCCAGAAAAACTGATCAATCAGATAGCCGTGTGCGCCGTGCAATTCTACTGCATCAAAGCCAAGTGCTTTGGCATCCGCGGCACCTTGCGCGAAGGCGGCGATAACATCCTTAATGTCCTGCTTCGTCATTTCATGGCGATTAACCTTGCCGGGCACATTCATGCCTGACGGCGTGTACCCGTTCACCTCGCCTTCAGGAGGTGTACCGGCGCGGCGCATACCACCGCAATGCCAGAGCTGAGGTGCGATCTTGCCACCCTCCCGATGTACCGCATCCGCAATCTTTTTCCAGGCGGCAAGCCGCTCTTCCCCATGGAAGTAGGGTACATCCGGATAGCCATTGGCCGCGATGTGATTTATGCAGGTGCCTTCTGTGATGATAAGACCAACCCCGCCCTCGGCACGGCGCCGGTAATACTCCAGAGACTGTGGGCCCGGTATATTGCCAGGCGACATGTTGCGTGTCATAGGTGCCATAACGATACGGTTCTTCAGCGTCAGGGCGCCAAGATCCAGCGGTTGGAAGAGTACTGAGTGATTCAATTCTAACTCCAAGGTAAGGATGGCAAAGTGGTTAACATTAACTCATGCAGTGCTGGGCACCAATGTGCATCTGCGCACAAAGTATGTGGCGTATATGATGAACATTGTTCAAGTAGCCCAATCGAATATATCGCGCGGCTCGTGCTATCGATACAAGTCTCCCGTATCGGAAACTATTGCACTACTCCAATTCGATCGCTCCGATATCGCAGTCGCCGTCACTTGCACGCACTACGCCGCGCTGATCTGTTGTTGAACAGGAATGCATGTCACCGGCAGCTAGTGCAGGGCTACCTTCACGGGGAAGGTGGCTTAGCGCAGGGCCACCATTATCTTGCAGCGGACTAAGCATTGGATCTATGTTTGTCAAATCGCCGGGCTGATTGAACGGACAAGAGCCATCAGAGTCAATATTATTACCCTCTGACCGAATTCTGTTCGCCGCAACCTCAGCAAGACAATCACTCGGCCCATTTTCTGAGACATTCAGTGCGATAATACTATTGCGGACTACGACCTCTAGTAGCGGATTATCTACAGCACCCGTAATAGGATCTGGAGCAGCGTCTAGGTAAGCCTTAGCGAAATGCAGGCCTGCGCCCCCTGACTTTGCCTGATTGGCTGTAATGGTAGAGTTTTCGATAAGCGCGTAAAACCCGCGCACGTCAACGCCGCCTCCTTCAGAGTATAGAAAAGCTATTCCAGTACCAGTAGGCGGAGAATCTAGCCCTTGGGCAATATTGTGACTAATTGTCGAGTTTACAATAGTGCCCCATTGATCAATTCGAATTCCACC
The DNA here is from genome assembly GCF_057445395.1 of Litorivivens sp. Classification (NCBI taxonomy): domain Bacteria; kingdom Pseudomonadati; phylum Pseudomonadota; class Gammaproteobacteria; genus Litorivivens; species Litorivivens sp. Next base: position 2,201 of record NZ_JBVBUV010000068.1, on the reverse strand, counting down.
GGCTTGCGATGTCGCAATATTGTAACTAACTGTGCTGTCTCTAAGATCCAGCGCTCCATCTGGGTTACAGAAGATACCCGCTCCGCCACCTGCGCGATTATCAGTTATATGAACACGATACAGATGAACCGTGGCGCGGCAGTAGACGCCCCCGCCAAATGAATTGCCGGCTGCGCCGCGTATTGTCACATCAGTGATTGTCGACTCAGCATTCTTGTCGATTTCGAATACACGGTCCAAACGATTTGCGTCCAAAATGGTGCTCGCGGCAGATTCGCCGCGGATAGTCATGGGAACACTAATCTTGAAAGAACCCGTTTCATCGCTAGTAATAACCGGTCTTTCTGCGCCAGACTCCGTATCAGTACCCGGTGTCGAGAGTGGATTCGGGAGTGTAATATCGTAGTAGCCCGCCGGTATATGAATCGTGTAGCGGTTTCCGTCAGATCCAAACTCGCTCGCATTCGCTTCCATAATTGCCGCCCGGATGGTGCACCAACCGTCAGCCGAGGCGCAGATCTGATCCCCAGGATCAGCGTCTGGCTGGTCCTGTTGACTGTCAACGACAAAGGTGGATGGTGACTCTTCTACCGCTTGAGTATCAGCGTTAGGTGGCTCTGATGGATCTGAGCTGTCGGAGGGACCACAGCCTAAAAGTAATAGTGAACACAGAGTCATCATGGAAAATGCTCGATGACCTTGAGTCATTTTGATTTTTTGTAGAGTGCACAAAATCATTAACATAACTCCGATATTTAGAGCTCTTCAGCAATCATATTGTCTAAGAATCGATGAAGCTGACTGGCAACTTGATCGAGAGAGATCCCCAGCTCATCGCCATGCGTCAGCACATGCAGTGTCAGGGTTTCAAGAAGTAGTATCAGGCTGCGCGCGAGCAGGCGATCGAGGATGCGGCCTTCCGCTTGCTCAAAGGCTTCGATATAGAGCGACTCCAGTTCCTCTATTCGCCGCAGCCTCGTCATCATTAATGGGCTGTCCGGACGCTGGGACTCGCCGGACAGTAGAGCAACTAGGCGGCCGTCAGTTCGTGCAAACCGTAGGTAAACGTCGAAAGCTTTTCTCAGGCGGTCTAATCCGCATCCTACAGAGAACATCTCCGCTTTGGACACAACGAGCAGGTGTTGGAGTGACCGGTCAAGCATGGCATCCATCACGGCCAGTTTGTCAGGAAAATAACGGTAGAAGCTACGTCGGGCTACACCTGCACGCTCTATTATCTGCTGCACCGATGTATCCTCGATGCCTCTCTCGGCAAAGTTTCCTGCGGCCGCTTCAATCACGCGCAAAGGAATATCTGCTTTAGGGCCGGCTTTAAGTATCAGCTCCCAATCAACCCTCGACGCATCCTTGTTTCCCTTAACAAGCTTGGAACTGACCATTGTCACCGACCGATGATACATTGTGTATACCTATGATACATGATGTATACATGGCGCACAACTGCCACCTCCCGACATGTCGCCACTGATTATCGTGACTGCTATGGCAAGTGATGGGGTACGCGAAATGCGAGAAAAATTTGAAAGGACTTCGGCTGAACTGGTATCAATTCCTTGATCGCAACGGTTCCCGCCCGAAACTTATATATATTGTCCAAAGAGAAGATGTTGTTCGTGGCCTCTTATGTGAATAGGGGTCGATAACGACGCATTCTCACGCGACAAAGTGCAACACTCTTGCGTTAAATATCAAGTTGGGTCAATATTTTGACACCAAGAATGCCAATATGTTAGCCTTTGATCGCATAACAAACGCGGATTGATCCTCCATGCAGACTACGATGACACTCTTCGGGATACCCTGTTCACTTTACACGGCCAAGGCCCGGAGCTATCTGCGCAAGCAGGGGCTGCCCTTTGAAGAGCTCTCAGTGGGCTCGTCTACTTTCCAGCAGCACGTATTGCCGGAGATACACCGCATGATCATGCCAGTGTTTAAAACAACCCAAGGGCAAATAGTACAAGACGGTGCCGATATCCTGCGTTTCTGCGACGTGCACTGCGAAAGCAAATACCCCCTGCTCCCTGAAGCTCCCTTACTGAAAGCCATTTCCTTTCTTTTTGAATTGTTCGGAGGGGAGGGACTTTTACGGCCGGCCATGCATTACCGATGGAGCTTCGACGACATTAACTTGGATTTTCTTCGCTCTGAATTTCGCTGTATTGCTCCGGCAGAAATAA
>NZ_JBVBUV010000067.1:0-20259 GCF_057445395.1 Litorivivens sp. | reverse complement strand
TTCTTGATCGGGCGCACGCGGAGGGTGTCGGTACTGCCGGTGTCCAATTTGACCCCGACGCATTGCCCGGAATGTACCTGATTCAGAACGACGCCAGTGGCGAGCGCGAATTTTTCTATTGGCGCGAGCACAGCCCGGCACGGCGTCTATTTGATAGTGATGAAAAGCTCAAGGCTTGCATTGAATACTGCTGTAAAAGTGAGTGGCTGTATCTCAGTGGTATTACGGTTGCGGTGATGGCACAGCAACAGAAGCGTCGTTTTCTTGAATTTCTTAAAGCGCTCAAAAATACAGGGGTGAGTATAGCCTTCGATCCAAATTATCGTCCGCGCCTTTGGGATTCGGTAGAAGATGCCAAGCTCTGGCATGCCACGCTGATGGGCTATAGTGATCTGGTGTTGCCGACGCTGGTTGATGAACAGGCTTTGTGGGGTGCGGACAGCGCGAAATCTGTTATAGAACACTGTCAGGCCGCTGGTGTTACCACGGTGGTTGTGAAATGTCCCAATGCGCAGGCCGTGGCCTGGAATGGTAATGAGTCAGTCGAGTGCGGTACGCGTTACCGTGGCCTGGTTGTGGATACCACTGGCGCTGGCGATGCCTTCAATGCAGGTTTTCTTGCAGCCCATCTTGCCGGACAATGCTTGGCAGAATGCCTGCAACGCGCTCATGAGGTCGCTTCTCGTGTGCTTGCCGTGCGCGGTGCGCTTCCCTGATATGCTGCTTGCGGCAACTGTCAGTGTTTCCTTGGTGTAGTTTGTATAGATGGTGATTCGTGTGCGCGTTTTTACAGCCCTGGGGCTTGTCGGCAGCCTGCTTTCGAGCACAGTGATAGCAGACGGCCTCGAATCGATTCTGGTAACCGCCAATGCGCCGGTTGATCAATCGGTGGGCTACCTGGACTCTCTGGATATTATTACGCGAGAACAGATTTCGCTTCAGCAACCAGTCGATACCAATCAACTGCTCGACGGGATTGAGGGCGTATACGCATCCCGCGAAGGTGGTCCCGGAGGCGTAAACAGTCTGACTGTGCGTGGCGCTGAACCGAATTTTGCGGTCGTGCTGATCGACGGAGTGGCTGTGAATGATCCGACCAATACTCGCGGTGGTTCGTTTGATCTGGCAACGATGTCTGCCATTGCCGTGCGTCGTGTCGAATTAATCAAGGGTCCACGCAGTGTCGTCTATGGCTCCGACGCCTTGGCCGGCGTCGTCAAGCTGATTACAGCGCCAACAGAGGGAGAGAGCAGTGGTCTGCAGCTCTATCAAGAATCCCAGGAGTATGGTGCGTTTCGCCAGGCCGGTGAAGCGGTGCTGGCAAACGCCCATCACGCGGTGAGCTTGCAGGCGTCACGAGAAGACAGCGGACGAGTGTGGCAGGGCAGCCTGCGAACGCTGGAAGAAAAGGCGGTTCATTATCGCGCTGACTTTGATCACAGCACATTGCAGCTGGGAGGCCGTCAGGCCGAGTTCGACAAACGAGCCTATCCTGAGCAGAGTGGTGGCCCCCGGTTTTCGACGAGTGCTGAGCGCGATATCAGTATCGGCGACGATCAGACGGCTTACATCTCGAGCGAAATCTCACCAATGACAAGCTGGCGTGTTGCAGCGCAGTACTCAGAATTCGATCGTTTTCTGGATTACTACTCGCCCGGTATCGCCCCTTACAATAATGTGCCCGAAAATTTCTATACGGCGGATTATTCGCGGCAGCAATGGCGGCTGGTCAGTGAGCAGCGTTTGGGAAGCATTAATCTAAACGTGGGCATCGATCGCCGCTGGGAAAGTGGTGTCAGCGAGGGGCAAGTGGTGTTCACGAGTATCCCCGTTGATGCGCTCGGCTTTTTGCTGGGCTTGCCGTCACCCCCGGTGGAAACCGGTCTGGGGCTGCCGGTCGAGCTTGCGCTGGATACAGACTACAGCCTGCGGCGTACAACACAGGGTCGTTTTGCCGAGCTGAACTGGCAATCCGACGGTGACTGGGTGTTGAGCGCGGGTATTCGTCGCGACACCGGAGATGAGGCGCATGAAACGGTGCGCCGCTATCGCGTGAGCGTTCCTGCCGGATTAACCCGGATAAATTTTTCTTACTCAGAAGGCTTTAAATTACCCAGTTTTTTCGCGCTGGGTCATGGTCTGGTGGGAAACCCTGAGCTGAAACCTGAGCAGGTGAAAAGCTACGACATTGAATGGCTCGCGCAATGGTACGCCGTGGGGTTGGAACTTTCAGTTTTTCATACTCAGTATCATGATCTCATTGATTTTGATGCAGAGGCCTTTACCAACGTCAATCGCAATCGCGTCACTAGTCGGGGAGGCGAGATTTCACTGAACTACCGCTGGCACCGCTGGCAGTTGCGCGGTAGCTGGTCGCACGTGGCTATTGACGTGGAGCGAAGTGATCGCCGGCTCGCAAACCGGCCGGAAAACACAGCTGTACTGGAACTCAACTGGCAACCGGCTGATTACCTGAGCTGGCACAATCGTGTGCGCTGGGTCGATGAGCAATTTGCGACGTCTTTATACACAGGCGAGAGCCGCGAGTACGTGCTGGACGATTACACACTGTGGGATTCGGCACTGCGCTGGCAGCTCAACAACATGCTAGCGATAACAGCAGGCCTCGAGAACGTTGCCAACACCCGGTATCAGGAAGCGGTAGGTTTCCCCGGCCACAGTCGTTTGTTGCGTGTTGGACTGCTGTTTACCCTGTAAACGCCCTAGCGCTGGTCTTGGGTTGCGAGACGGGACGCGCGCTCCCGTCTTTTCCTTGCAAAGTTTGGCAGATCACTGACGAGGGCCGCAGTTTGCTATGCGCGAGGAGACCACACCCGCCCCTTGTTGCGGCAATAACCGGATTCTGTTTCTCTTGGTGAAAGTTACCGTCGAATTATGGGCAATCGCCTTCAAGGCCCATGCCCCAAGCTAACGCACCCTTTAGCATACTTTTATGCTCGGGACGCTCGTAGGTGTTCGCTTCGTGTCCCAGTGCTGAATAGAAAACGCGTCCGTGATTGTTCAGGCAGTGATGCCAGATAATCGGGTGGTCACCCATGTTGAGGTCACCACCCATGGCTTTAGCCTCGTAGGTGCTTTCATCGAGATTGGCCAGTACCGCAGCGCCGTCTTCACGGGGATTGTTGCCAAAACTGTACCACTCATCCTCGTGTTCCCATGTGGCGGGAAAGTGTTTGGTGGCCGGGTGCGTTTGGTCTTCGAAATGTACTGTGGCGGTCTGAAACTGAGGAAACATTGGGTGGCCGATAAACTGCCCTTTCAACAGATCTTGTTTGTACCAGTCCCAGAAGTCATAACGGGTACCGGCGGCGCCATGTACGCCAACAAAACCGCCGCCATTTTCAATATACTGCTGGAAGGCGGCTTTCTGCTCGTCTGTCCAGTTGTCGCCCGTGCAATTGTTGCCAAATATCACATCGAACTGGGCTAACTGTTCGTCATTAAATATGGCGGCATTCTCAGTGTTGTAGACTGTCCAGCCGTTTTCTTTGGCAATATTTTCCAGAGATTGGGTAGCCGCGACGATGGCCTCGGCGTGACGAAAACCATTGGTTTTGGAGAAATTTAGAATGCGCGGACGCGGGCCAAGCGTCTCTGGCAGTACAGGTGCGACTGTGTCGATCACTGGTTCGCCCTTGCCCATTGAGCGTTTAATGTTCTCATAAGTATCGCAACCGGTTAGTGCAAGGCTGCCGAGAATAAGAATAAGCGCGCAATAGCGGCTTTTGAAGAAATGGGGCATGAGCGATACTCTGTTTTGTTTGACAGTTTATGAACACATTGTAGTGTTTCTTTGTAGCCCATCGCCTTGACAGCCTCGGGGTGTTTCCGGGAGACTGCCCATATTGGCCTGACCACCTGTCCAAAGTTAGCAGAGGTTGTGGGGACGGATCAAGTGTACATGGAGTGGCTGGGATGCTGGTGCCCCTTGCGCCGTGCAGTTTCAGGCGCCGCAAACGAAGTGGCAGCAGCTGGAGATGTGCGCGCAAGGCAGTTTCCCGGCATGTAAACAATAAAAGGCATTATTCATGAAAAAGTGGTTTGTCTCCTTCGCTGTCATTCTAGGCATTGTTGCTGCTGCGGTTTCATTCTGGCAAACACGTGAAAAAGTGCCAGTGTATCTGGCGGTGGAAACGCCACCCGCACCTGCGCTGACACCGGTAGAGGCCCTTGCGGGCTTTACGCTCGCACCGGGATTTTCGGTAGAACTGGTGGCAGCCGAACCCTTGGTGGTCGACCCGGTAGCGATGGCGTGGGACGAATCCGGTCGTCTTTTTGTGGTGGAGATGCGCGGCTTTATGCCAGACACTGAAGGCACTGGCGAAGACAAGCCGATCGGTCGAGTAGTAATGCTGCTGGATGAAAATGGCGATGGCCAGATGGACCGCAGTGAGGTGTTTCTCGACGGGTTGGTGCTGCCGCGAGCCGTTGCCGTGGTCAATGAAGGTCTGTTGGTGGGGGAACCGCCCAATCTCTGGCTATGCCCGGATATTCAGGGTAAATCGCGTTGCGAGAATAAACGTAAAGTTGCTGATTACGCGACAGACTACGAGCGTGTCAGCATGGAGCACTTAGAAAATGGTCTGATGCAGGGGCTGGATAATTGGCTGTACAACGCCAAATCCGAACGTCGTTTTCGCTTTTTCAACGGCGAACTTCAGGTAGAAAAGACATTGGCTCGTGGCCAGTGGGGTATCAGTCAGGATAATCAGGGGCGGCTGTACTACAACACCAATTCCAATTTTCTCACCGGCGATTATTTTCCTGGTCACAGCCTGAATGGTGTCAGCGCCGGGTTGGGTGAGCAAATTAGTATCGATGACGAAGTGTTCAGTATTCGCGTGAATACGGGTGTAAATCGTGCCTATCTTGATGGTGTGCTACGAGATGATGGACGACTGAAAGCACCAACAGCTGTCAGCGGCTTGGCGGTTTATCGTGGAGGTCAGTTTCCTTCAGACTACTGGCAGGATATTTTTGTGCCGGAGCCGGCAGCTAACGCCATTGTTCAACTGCGAGCCGGGCTGAATGAATTCTCAGTCAAAGCGGAGCATGTTACCTATCCCGACAGGCATTGGGGGCAGCGTGAATTCTTTGCCTCCACGGATGAGCGTTTTCGGCCGGTGGATCTGAAAGTCGGGCCGGACGGTGCGCTATATGTGATCGATATGTATCGCGGCATTATCCAGCACAAAGCCTTTCTCACCGATGAGCTGAAAGCTCAAATCAAAGCGCGCGGTCTCGAAAAGCCCTTGGGACAGGGGCGCATTTGGCGTATCACCCATACGGAATCACCGCAATTGAAGGCGCCGAATCTGGCTTTAGCATCTGTTGAGCAGCGCATAGCGGCGCTTGGCCACAGCACGCCGTGGGTGCGCGATACAGCGCAGCGCCTGCTGGGCGCGGATGCAAATGCAGTTCAACCGTTAAAGATGTTGGTGGCAGATGCATCCAATCAACTTGCGGTAGTGCACGCACTGTGGGCGCTTGAAGCGCAGCAAGTGCTCGATGCCGACACAGTGGTGAAAGCCATTGAACGCAAGCAGAACATAGTGACCCGGCAGGCATTGCGTGCCGGGGGGCGCTTGCTGGATATTGATCAGTTGCTGGGGTTGTCGGCCGAGGACCTTGGTGACACTGCCAGCGCATTGGCGTGGCTCAATGCGTTGACGTCGCATAATCAGCATATGGCGGTGCAACATCGGTTATTGCAGCAGCTGCAGGCTCATGGCCAGGACGTGTTTCGCCGTGAAGCCGTTGTGCGTGCCAGTGCTGGTGTCGAGTTGGCAATACTTGAACAGCTACTGTCATTGGCGTTGACACAGACAGCGGCCAATCAAGCTGCCTTGCGGGATCTGGTGGCTGGCGCCTACATGAGTCAGCGGGCTGCGGCGGCCGGGCAGGGCACAGATAAACTGATTGCGTTGCTGGCGCAGATTAACGCCCAGCGCGAGGATAAGCAGTGGCGACAGATTGCTATGCTTGAAGGCCTGAAAAAAGCTGCGCGCTCATTTGACGAACCATTAATGCTGGATCAGGCGCCCGCGCTGTTCACTGACAAGTCTCTGGCCGGAGATGACCCTCTATGGCTTGCCCGCATCGATGCACGCCGGGCTTTCACCTGGGAAGGCGACGAAATGGCTGGTGGCAAGGCGCCGTTGACGGGCGAGCAGGTAGCTCTGCTGGAAAAGGGAAAGGCCTTTTACAGCCACTGTGCCAGCTGCCACGGCGACAAAGGACAGGGTGTGGCCGGTCTGGCGCCGGAGCTTGCCGGCTCGCAATGGGTCACCGGCCCGGTGGAGTGGCTGACTCGTATTGTGCTTGATGGCATGCAGGGGGAGATCGAAGTTAACGGCAAAATCTGGAATGGGGTGATGCCTGGACATCGCCAGTTTCCGGGGTTGGATGCGGAAACGCTGACGGGGCTGCTGATTCATCTTCGGCGTCTGGGCAGTAATGCAGCGGATGCGCCAACGATCGCGCAGGTGAGCGAAATCTTGTCATTGCCCGCGCGCAATTCGCCCTGGACTGCAAAGTCCATTCGTGAGGTGCCCTATGCCTCGCCGCTGGATAAGTACCTCGGGAAATACAAAATCAGTTTCATTACCTTTACCTTCAGTATTCAAGATGGCCAGCTGGTGGCGGCAGCGCCCATGTATGGCGATACGGTGCTCAAAAACATCGGCGAACACCGTTTTATGGCTGAGCAGGGCGGCGAAGCTCTGGAATTCCGCTTTGAGGTCGACAAGCAAGGAAATGTGGATGCGCTGTATATTGTTCGCGGTGGCGCTGAAAATCGAGTGGAGAAGGTCAAGTGACAGTACGACTGGGCGTGATCGGTCTGGGTAATATTGCCCGCCAGCATATTCAGAATGTGGTCAGCGGTGCGGTGCCGGGATGTACTGTCAGCGCCATCTGTTCGCGCACAGTGCCTGACGAACTACCGGAGGGGGCACAGCACTTTTCCGACTATCGTGATCTGATTGGCAGCGGTGCATGTGATGCAGTACTGGTGGCCTCGCCCACTTTTTATCATCGGGAAATGGGGTTGGCGGTTCTGCAATCGGGTTTGCACCTGATGATGGAAAAGCCGATTGCGCTGAGTAATCACGAAGCGCAGGAAATGTTGGCGGCGGCGCAGCCGGATCAGGTATTTGGATTGATGTTGAACCAACGCTGTTCGCCGGTGTTTAAAGCCATCAAAGCGGTGATTGATGCCGGTGAGCTGGGCGAAATAAAGCGCACCCACTGGACCATGACCAACTGGTTTCGACCCGACGTGTATTTTGCAGTCAGCGATTGGCGCGCCACGTGGAAAGGCGAGGGCGGCGGGCTGTTAGTGAATCAGTGCATTCACAACCTCGATATTTTTCAGTGGTTGTGCGGCATTCCCGAATCAGTGCAGGGTTTCTGCTCGATGGGAAAATATCACCCCATTGAAGTGGAAGACGAAGTGACCGCTTATTTCACCTACGCGAATGGTGCCAGTGGAACCTTCATTGGTTCTACCGGTGAGGCGCCCGGTTTCAACCGGCTTGATATTGTGGGTGATCGCGCCAGCCTTACGTTTGACGGCCAGCGTATCGTGTTGCATGACAATCAGACTTCGGTGGCTGAGTACTGTCGTTCCACTAGGGATATGTTTGGTGTGCCTCAGGTTCGGTCGCGAGACATTACGCCGGAGGACGCAAACAACAATCAGCACGCCGAGATACTGAATAATTTTGTTGCTGCCATCGTGCGCGGCGAAACGCTGATCGCGCCGGCGGCTGATGGACTCAACTCGCTGGGCATAGCTAACGCCATTCTCTTGTCGCATTGGCAAGGCCAGGCCGTGGCATGTCCGCCGGATGCAGCTATCTACCAGGCGGCGCTGGATGAGCGTATCCAGCAATCGCAACTGCGGGAACGACAGGACATTGAGGTTACCATTGATATGGACAAGAGTTACCGCTGATGAACGAACAGAGCCAGCTGGCACGTATTGCCGACATGCCCGCACCGGGTCGCGCCTGGAACTATCTGAAACTCAGCGGCCCCGGCTGGCTGCAGGGCGCCATGACGCTTGGGGGCGGCTCAGCCATTACGTCTCTTACTTTAGGTGCGGTATACGGCTACGAACTGTTGTGGGTGCAGCCGGTCTCCATGCTGATTGGTTGTATCATGCTGTTTGCGTTATCCCATCAGACGCTGTCAACTGAAGAAAGGCCTTACCAGGCTTTTCGCAAACATGTGCATCCCTCGCTTGCTTGGCTGTGGGCAGTATCGGCCCTGCTGTCGAGTATTATTTGGGGCTTCTCCCATTATCCGCTAAGCGCTGGCATGTTCGAGGAGCTGATCAGCGTCGTCATCGGTTTTGATATAAGATCCGACGGCGGCGTGCAGCGGGAAATATACCTTTTCGTACTCGCGGTAATCGTCTGGGGCGTCTGTGCGACGACAGCCTGGCATTACGGTCGTGGCGGTCGCACCGTATTTCTGTTTGAAAATGCAGTCAAGATTCTGTCGGGGCTTATCGTAGCCTGTTTTGCCTGGGTGGTGATTGAATCCAGCCTCAAGGGGCAGGTGGACTGGTCCGCGGTGTGGCGGGGCTATATTCCCACCAGCTTGCCGAGCGACAGTGACGGTCTGGTGACCGTAATGGCCGCACTTGGTACAGCGGTGGGTATCAACATGACGTTTGTCTATGGATATACCTTGCTCAACCGCAACTGGGGGCGCGCCCATCGTGAACTGGCCCGCTACGATATTGTTATTGGTCTTGTGCTGCCGTATCTGTTGGTTACGGGCTTAATGTCTATTGCCGCTGCTGGTGTTTTGCATGGCGGTGAGGCTACGCTAACTGGCCGCCTGAATCCCGAAACCGCAACCCGATTGTTTGCGGAAGCAGGGATCAGTGAACTTGGCTCAAGGCTGATCTTTAGTCTCGGCATATTGGGTATGGCCGCAGGCTCTCTGGTCATGCATATGCTTTGCTGCGGCTCAGCTGCCGCTGAGTTATTTGGCTGGGAGCATCATTCACGACGCTACCAGCTGGCACTGCTACTCCCCACGCCAGCAGTGTTAGGAGTTTTCCTGTGGTCGAGTATGGGCCCCTATGTCATTCTGCCGACTTCAGCGATCTGTGGTTTCCTGCTACCGGTAGCCTACCTCGGCTGGTTTTGGCTCAATAATTCCGAGAGCTATCTGGGAACGGATATGCCACGGGGGCAGCGGCGTATTGTATTCAATGTCGCCATGTTGATGTGCATTGCAACGGTGCTGGCCAGTGTGATCTACACCACGATTGTGAAACTGAGCGGAGCGTGATGTGACTAATATCAAGGATGGTGCGAGCTACGCGCCGTCAGCCGATATCGAGCCGGTTGTAGCACCTGGGGAATTCAAGTTTGCGGCGGCCTTTCTGGACCACGGACACATTCTCGGTCAGTGTAACGGCTTGTGTGATGCCGGTGCCGAACTGACCAAAGTATTTGAGCCTGATCCAGAGCGACTCGCCTGGTTTTTGGAGCGCTTTCCGCAGGCGCAGGCTGTTGCCAGTTTTGACGAGATATTGGGTGATGACAGTATCGAGTTGGTGGCGGCGGCGGCGGTACCGGACCGTCGTGCCGGGATTGGCTTGCAGGTGCTCAAATCAGGCAAGGACTACTTTACCGACAAATCACCCTTTACCACGCTTGATCAGTTAAGCGACGTTAAACACACAGTGGCAGAGACTGGTCGCAAGTATCTGGTTTATTATGCCGAGCGCCTGCATAACGATGCTGCGTGGATGGCGGGTGAGCTGATTGCAGACGGCGCCATAGGCCGAGTATTGCAGGTGGTCAATCTGGCCCCACACCGGTTGGCTGCATCTACCCGACCGGACTGGTTTTTTCGGAAATCCAGTTACGGCGGTATTCTGACGGATATCGGTTCGCATCAGGTTGAACAGTTTTTAACTTATACGGGCTGCGCGGACGCAACCGTAAATTTTGCCAGAGTGGAAAACTTCAATAACCCGGACTATCCGGAGCTGGAAGACTTTGGCGAAATGTCCCTGACCGCCGACAACGGCGCTTCGTTTTACAGTCGGGTAGACTGGTACACTCCGGAGGGCTTACCAACATGGGGTGATGGTCGCACGTTTATTGTTGGCACTCTGGGTACGCTGGAATTGCGCAAGTATCTTGATGTGGCGCGCAAGGCACCGTCCTCTCTATTGATTTCGGTCAACGGAGAATCCGTGCAAGAGCGCGAATGCCTGAATCAATCGGGCTTTCCGTTCTTTGGGCAGATGATACTGGATTGCATGCACCGAACAGAAAACGCCATGACGCAGGCGCACTGCTTCAAGGCGGCAGAGTTAAGTTTGATTGCGCAGCAAATGGCGGACAAAAACCGATAACTCGTTTGCGGGCGCACTGCCCGCGAAACACTACTCTTCTTCAGCCTGATTCCGAAACTGCTTCGGTGTCATCCCCGTCCAGCCTTTGAAAGAGCGGATAAACGAGCTCGGTTCGAGAAAGCCAAGCATTTCGCCTATCTCATGTATCTTCAGCTTCTCGTCGCGAAGATAACGAATAGCCAGATCGCGCCGGTAGCGATCTTTCAGTTCTTGGTAGCTGGTACCTTCTTTTTGCAGTCGCCGGCGCAGGCTCGACGGTGACAGGTGTAGAAAATCTGCCATGGCTTCAAAGGTGGGCGGCGCACCGGTAGGTGATTTGGCGAGCAGTGATTTGATGGCTGCGCCGGTGCTGGCAGGCCGGCTGTCCTGAACGATCATGGTATATACAGCATTGTCGAGAAATTCATCCAGCGACTCGGGAGTATGCACCATGTGGTTATCGAGCTGGCTGGCGGTAAAGTAAAGAGCTGTAAGTGGTGCGTCGAAATCGACATTGACCTGAAACACGCTGCGCAGGCTCTCAGCATAGGGTTCTGAAATATTTGGGGCCGAAATGGTGACGCGATCCAGATCGATATTGCGGCCGATCAGCCAGCCCATGAATACATACCAGATGCGCAGCCCGGAGGCTTTGGCCACAGTGTCGATATAGAGGGTTCGATCCCATTCTTCCGGGGCGTAGGTGCGGTTGGCGGCGTCGCTGTTAATGAGGTAGTGCAGAGCGGCCATCTCGCCCTCTTCAATCAATTCGATCCGATGGCCGGTTTGGGGTTGCATCATCCGCTCAAAACGGGCGGCGCGATGCAGGGCTTCGCGCAGAGTATGGCAGGTGATCACGCTGTAGCACATGAATCGGAATACGTCCGTGCCTATGCCGGCGCCCCATGGCAGCGCCATATCAAGACGCTGCATATCCTGGGCAGCGATCTCGTAGAGGCGCGAATAGCGGTAGCTGGAGACGCCGGTGTTTCTGTCCAGAGCATCGATTTCGGACTTGCTCAGCCCCGCAGCGTGCGCCAGCCCCTCGGCGTCCAGACCAATCTTTTCAAGATAGTCCAGCAGGCGCTGGAATTTTCCCGCCGGGGTGAGATGTTCCTTGTTATTGCTCATAGCATCCCGTGCTTTTTCAATTATAAGAATGACTTGCTGCAGCGAACTTAAATGCTGGTGAAAACGCGTCAATTTGTGCTGTTGGCCAGCCGGGGCTTGACTACACTGTGTAAAAACCAAAACAGTTTATAACCGGAGGGCTGGCTATGGCCGCCGAATTTGCCACCCACATTCGCCGTGAGGCGTGCACCAATGGTATCACCAATTGTGTATTCAATGGCGTGATTGCCTGGTATCTCGTTCGCACCAAAGACGCTATTCCGGTGTGGGGCGGCCACGGCTTGTTGGTGGATTTTTTTGCCACTGGCCTGATTCTGCTTTTTATCGTTACGCTGATCGTGGTGCCGCTTACCCGGCGTAAGCTGAAGCAGGGAGAATTGCTGCCGGACACACTACCGGAAAGCGCCTACAGCCGATTCCTTTTGTTTCTGGGCCAGCGCCATCTTGCACTGGCATCGTTGATGCTTGGTTTGGTTGGCGCCAGTCTGTTCGTACCTCCCACCGCGGTGATTTTTGCGCTGCTCCAGGTAGATCTGCTGAGCCCGCAGGTATTTGCGGCGACCAAAGGTGTATGGGCCGGACTGATTGCCGGTGCCATGGTGCCGGTCATGATTCGCGTTGGTGTGTATTCCTATCTTGTCCAATTAAAACCTGTTGAGAATTGAGTGCTATGAGTAAATTACTTCTGAATAAAGCGGCTCTTGTCACTGGCGGTGGTTCCGGTATCGGCCGGGCAATAAGCCAGACGCTGGCCCGCGAAGGTGCCAAGGTCGCCGTAGCCGATTTTAACGAGGACTATGGTCAGGAGTGCGTTGAGCTTATACAGCAAGCGGGCGGCGAAGCCATTTTCCTCAAGGTGGATGTTACCCGGGAAGATCAGGTGAAGCAGATGGTTGCCGATACGGTAGCGGCCTTCGGTAGGCTCGATGTTGCCTGCAACAACGCGGCAGTGAGTCGCGGTAGTGGCCCTATTCACCAGTTCACGAAAGAAGTGTTCGATCAGACACTGGAGATGTGCCTGACCAACACTTGGTTGTGCATGAAGTACGAAATTGAAACTATGCTGGGGCAGGGCGGTGGCGCTATCGTCAATATTTCTTCCAACGCATCCCTGCGCGGGCAGGCTTACAACACGGCCTATGCGAGCGCCAAAGGTGGGGTGAATATTCTGACCAAAAGTTCGGCGGCAGAGTACGGTGCGCAAGGCATTCGAATTAATGCCATTTCTCCCGGCGTGATTCGTACTCCGGGGCTGGAAAAGTATTTCGAGGAGCAGCCCAAAATGGCCGAGGGCCTGAAGAAGGTTGCCGTCATGAATCGGCTCGGCGAACCGGAAGAAATTGCCGAGGCGGTGGCGTTCCTGGCGTCTGACAAAGCGTCCTTCATTACTGGTCAGTTGCTGTCTGTGGATGGCGGCGGCGCTATTCGCGGTTAAGGAGGTGGAAATGAAAACACGTGTTCCTCTGCCGATGCCCTATGGCTGGTTTCAGGTGTTGTATTCTCACGAGCTGGTCGCTGGGGAATCAAAACCACTGGAATATTTTGATACGGAGCTGGTTATTTTTCGCACCGAGTCTGGTGAAGCAAAAGTACTGGATGCCTATTGCCCGCATATGGGTGCCCATTTGGGTTATGGCATACGCGATCAGGCAGGCGGCGGTTCGCAGGTGAACGGCGAAAGCATTGTCTGCCCTTTTCATGGGTGGGAGTACAACGGCGATGGCGTATGTACCAAGGTGCCTTATGCTAATAATCCCCCGCCTAAAGTGGCGCGCTGTGAAAAGGTAATTAAGAACTGGCAGGTGCGTGAACTGAATCAGTGTATTTACGTGTGGTATCACCCTGAGGGTATCGAGCCGACCTTCGAGCCAGAAGCCATACCAGAGGCGGCCGCAGACAATGCCGAGTGGGGCGAGCTGAAGACCTACGAGTGGGAGATAGATACCCATATGCAGGAGATTGGTGAGAACGCCGTAGACTCGGCGCACTTCTTCTTCGTGCATGGCACGGCTGACGTGCCTACGCCAACTGAGATGACCTTTGATGAACACAAACGCTATGGTTTTCTTGAAACTGAAATGCACACGCCTAAAGGTACCGTGCACGGCAGTATTGAGAACAGCAGTATTGGTCCGGGGATTGCGTTGGTGAGATTTAGTGGCATTTGTGAAACCGTATTGATGGCCAATATCTCACCGATAGCACCGGAAAAATCGATTGCGAAATATGCCTTCATACAACGCGCGGATGCAGGAAAAACTGCCAGTCGCGTTGGTCAGGCCATCATCGATGATATTCGCAAGCAGATGGACGAGGACCGCATCATCTGGGCGCACAAACGTTACCTGGCAAAACCTATGTTATGTGATGGCGATGGTCCCTTTAACCGTTTTCGTAAATGGTATGGGCAATTTCTGATCTCTGCTGCTTAAACGGCGACCAGGGCTATAAAGGACTGATTACGTCGATGTTAGATAACTACAACCATCTCCTCCAGCCGGGCCGAATTGGTACCCTGACCTTGAAAAACCGCATGTTTGTAACGGCGATGGGGGTCAATCTCGCTGAACCTGATGGACATTGTGGCGAACAGATTCGAGCCTTCCACGAAGAACATGCCAAGGGCGGTGCGGCGTTGATTACCTTGGGGGTTGCCGGTGTGGCGTGGCCACATGGTGGCAATCAGCCGCGCCAAGTCGCGATTTCAGATGATCGCTTTATCCCGGGATTAAAAGCCCTGGCGGATGCTGTGCACAAGCACGATGCCAAAGTTGTTGCCCAACTTCACTTTGGTGGACTGGTTGGTGTAGAAGACATGAAAGCCGGGCGTCCAGTGTGGATCCCGTCGATGCCTGTGTTCAAACAGAGCGATCTTGAGGCGGGTATGCTCAAGGAGGAAATTCCACGCTCGGCTACCTCGCAAAAGCTCGACGTAAAATTGCATCCGATGACCCACGATGACATTGCTTCTCTGGTGGCACAATTTGCGCAGGCCGCGCGCCGTGTGTGTGAAGCGGGTATGGATGGCCTGGAAATTCATGGTGGCCACGGTTACATCATTTCTGAGTTTCTGTCGCCTTTGACCAATCAGCGCGACGATGAATACGGTGGTTCGCTGGAAAATCGAGCCCGTCTGCTGCTGGAAGTCATCGAGGCAGTACGTACCGAAGTGGGGCGCGAGTTTCCGGTTTGGTGCAAGCTTGATTCCGAGGAATTCGGTCAGCCCGACGGCATTTCTCTGGAAGATGCCAAAGCCGTTGCGCAAATGGCTGAGCAGGCAGGAGTGGATGCGATCACTGTTAGTGCATACCACGATACTTCTCGCGGTGCGCTGCATTCGGAATCCAATATCCCACATACCCCCGAACGACTGGTTGCCAATGCGACAGCGATAAAGCAAGGTCTGAGTATTCCAGTCATTACATCGGGTCGTATCGAACCGGAAGCCGCTAGTAAACATATCGGCCAAGGTCATTTTGATTTCTTGGGTATGGGGCGGAAGTTACTGGCCGATCCGCACTTGCCGCGCAAACTTGCGGAGCAACGGCCGCAGGATATTCGACCTTGCGTGTACTGCTACTGTTGCGTTAGTCAGATTTATCTCGAGTCACCCGTGAAGTGTGCGGTCAATCCCGATACGGCGGCGGAAACAGAAGATCTAATGGCGCCGGCTACAAGTGTGAAGCGCATTGCGGTGGTGGGCGGTGGCCCAGGCGGGATGGAAGCTGCGCGCAGGCTTACGCTGCGCGGGCACGATGTTACTTTGCTGGAAAAGAGTGGTGTTCTGGGTGGCACGTTGCAGTTCGCGTCTATCGCTTATGAGCCCAACGGTAAGTTGCTTGACTGGCTCAAGCGTCAGGTTAGAACTCTGCCAATTGCTATTCATCTCAATACTGAAGCCACGCCGGAAGTACTTCGCCGTTTGCAAGTTGATGTTGTGGTGGTTGCCACCGGCGCACGCAGAGAGATGCCGGAGATACCTGGCGCTGATCGGCCTTTTGTGTTCAGTGGCGATGAAATGCGGGCTATGGTCTTGGGGGAAAAGCTACAATCGCTGCGCAGCAAGCTCAATGGTTTTTCACGTTTTATGCTGGCAGCCGGCGCAGTGACGGGGGCCAGCAGGCATCGGCAATTGGTCAATATCGCCACCCGACACTGGCTGCCTCTAGGCCAGCGGATTGTGATTGTTGGCGGCGAACTGGTTGGGCTGGAGTTGGCCGAGTATCTCGCGCATCGCGGTAAGCAGGTCGTGGTGCTCGAACAGAGTAGCCGTCCGGGCGCTGGATTGTACCTCGTGCGCCGACTACGGTTGCTGGAAGAGCTTCGCGAATCGGGTGTTACTCTGATCAGTAAGGCGGCGGAAATTACCATTGGCGATCATAAGGTGGCCTACCGCAATTATCGCGGTCAAATCCGACAGCTGGGGGCTGACCATGTGGTTGTTGCCCAAGGCGCACAGGGCAACTTGGCGCTCGCCGAGGCGTTACAGGTACAGGGCTTTGATGTGCATGCTGTAGGTGATTGCAGCGGTGTTACGTATATTGAGGGTGCTATGCACGAAGCTGCGCGCGTTGCTGCTATTGTATAGCTGGTGCCGTGCCGAGTCCTCAGTAATGTAAGTAGTACGCTTGTTCTAGGTAGCGTCACATGCTAGAACAAAAGAGTACGTAACGGGAGAGAGCAATGCGAACGCTTGGTATAGTGTTGATTAGCTTTAGCCTGCTAGCCTGTATACGTTCGGACGCAGGCGGTGGCAACGCTCACGCCAGCGCGGACGCGTACCGGCTGGAAACAGTAACGCGCGAAATACGCCAGCCTTGGGGTATGACTTGGTTGCCCGACGGCGATATGCTGGTGACAAGCCGTCCCGGAGTGTTATATCGCCTCTCGCCCGAGGGCGAGCTTACTGTCATTGGTGGGCTTCCAGATATCCACGTAAATGGTCAGGGCGGCTTGCTCGATATCATCCTTTCTCCGAATTTCGCGACGGACGGCTGGCTTTACCTTTCCTATGCCAGCCCGGCACGCGATGCGTTAGGCAGCAATACCGCAATTGCCCGCGCTCGGCTTGTGGGCAATACGCTGACCGAGCGGGAAGTGTTATACAAAGCCGAACCTGATTCGGCGAGCGGCCAGCACTACGGCAGTCGTATGGCATTTGACCAAGATGGATTGTTGTATTTTTCCATTGGCGATCGAGGAGATCGCGACAGCAATCCTCAGGACCTTTCTCGTGATGGCGGCAAAATATACCGGCTTAACGCCAATGGTAGTGTACCCACTGATAATCCATTTGTGGGGCAGGCTGGCGCATTGCCGGCGATCTATTCCTATGGCCATCGTAATCCCCAGGGTATGGCAAGGCATCCTGTGTCGGGTGCCATTTGGATACACGAGCACGGACCGCGTGGCGGCGATGAAATCAATATTGTTAAAGCGGGCGCAAACTACGGTTGGCCTATTCTCAGCTACGGTATCAACTACAACGGCACGAGCTTTGCCGAGGCGCAGGCTCGCGAAGGCTACGAGTCACCTCGACACTATTGGACGCCCTCTATAGCACCTTCCGGTATGACATTTGTTACCAGTGGGCTTTACCCCGAATGGCAGGGGCACTTACTGGTGGGTTCGTTAAAATTCGGCTATATCGAGTGGGTGCGTTTGCGCGGTGACCAGGTGGCGGCCACTGCGAGACTGTTTGAGGATATTGGCCGCGTGCGGGATATCCGTCAAGGCCCTGACGGTTATCTGTACGTGGCTACAGAGGGGGACGGCATTTTGCGTGTGGTGCCGCGCGATTCGCCATAACTTTGTATTAAAACGTGCTTTTACCCGTGATTAGTAGCTGGTACCGGTCCACTGTACGGCGATTGCGAAGGGGCGCGGCGATATCGACGTGAACTACGCGACCCTGACTTGCTTTGCTTGAACTGAAGCGCAAGCCTGCCCCTACATTCGCCAAAGTAACCGTGTTAGTTGCACCGGGTGTCTGTGTATCGCGCGTTCGTCCGATATCGATATAAGTTGCCGCGCCAACCCGAATCAAGTTGAAGATATGCCAATCGCTAAAATGACGCCGCTCCACCGTGAACAAAACACGTTGATCGCCGCGCTGAGTGTCGTTTGGATACCCTCTCAGGTTGTCATCACCGCCGCTGGTCAACTGTTCATTCTGATCGATATTGTGGGCCACATCGATGCGAAGGCGCGCATGCCAACGGTTGTTCTTGTCAATAAAATGGTTGTAGCGCGTTTCGAGTGTTAGCAAGTTGCTGATCGCACGATTTTGGTCAGTATTGTACCGGCCGTTTAGCCCGCCCGTCATTTGCAGTAGGTGGTGGCGGCCTACGCTGAGTGTGTATTGATGCCGAATGTGATAGATCAATGCGTTTTCATTACTACCCCAAGCATCGCTGGCATAGCCGGCGCGGGCAAACCAGTACGCGCCCAGGCGTATGTCTTCCTGTCGCCCAATTTGAGAGACGTTTCTTGCTGTCCAGTATTGATCCTCAATAGATTCAAAAGAAAGCCACGGATAGCGTAGTCTACGATCAATTGGCGGTGCTATTTGCGTGGCGGCGATATCGTAATATGAAGTGGTGTCATCGGTCAGGCCAACGGTCCAGCGCCGGCTCGTATTATTGATCAAGCCACGTGACCAGCCGTAGTAAACCTCTGTTTTTTCTAAGTCAGTGCGAAAGCTGTTAAGTGTTTCGGTGGCGTTTGTAATCTCATCGATACGGGTTTCGTGCAGGTAGTAAATGCCGGCTGCCGTAGACGAGTTTAACGAGTAAAACGGGCGTTCCAGGCTCAGCTCCTTCACATGGCCGTCGGAATTATCTGAGTAGCTGATGTCCAGTTCCGTGTGGTTACCGAACAAATGGTCATTGCCGTAGCTGGCGCTTACACCGCTGCGGTCACTGTTGCTAAAGCGACCAATGGCCAACGACTGCCCCGTGCCCAGTAGATTGGATTCACTGATGCCTACATCGCTGGTATTTTCACCGCCTGCCCGTGAGAAAGACGCGGAGGGCGAGAGCGTCCATACGTCGCGTACCACAGTCAGTAATTCAATCTGGTCACCGCATACTCGATGCGGAACGATCATCGCGCCTGAGAAGTAATCGCTATTTCGCAGGATTCGCTCGTTTTCTTCTATGACCCTTTCGTTTAGCTGTTGTTGCTCTTGAAAGGTAAGCTTCTTAGTAACGGTAGAGTTTTGCGTATCGATATGCAGGGTGTTTGCCACCCGGTAAAGCAGGTAATTTTCCTTGGGATCGTTTTCATTAAAGATAGGCAATACCACGGGCTCGATGTCGGTAATTGTCAAACCTTCAAACGCGGTGTAGTCGATAGCCTCTCGGGTGTCGAGGAAATCAAACAGCCGAGGGTCGTCGGCTGCGTAATACGATTGACAGTCTTGACTGTGTCCGACTTCGCCCATAACCCACGTAGCTGAGGACAGAGCGACCAGCAAAGTGAAATATGGGATTAGCCTCATGAACAGTTCGCACTTCTAACCGTTTGAGTAATTAGCGTAGAAGGATGTGAGATGGCCAACAATGTCATTGTGTATTATTGCGCAAATGACTCGCATTGTGTGCTAGGTGTGCCTCCACTCTATCTTGGAGGAGGGCCTGAAGTAATTCACGACTCTCGGGGCGGTATTTTTACCAGAAGAAAGAGTAGGGCCTTGCAGTGCGCTTTTGTCGCACGCTGCAAGGCAATAACTACCGCAAGCGATTAGAAACGATTCATGGTTCTCGTTTGTGCTACACGGTGGTTGTCTCTGCGATGGCTGTCACGATGGCGATAGGCATTGTCTTGATCGCTTCGGCGATGATGGTGTCGCTCATGGTCGTGACGCTCTCTATGCCAGGCGTGGTGATGGCGATCGTGGTCGTGATACTTGCGCTTATGGTACTTCTTCTTTTCCCACCGTGAGTGTGAGTGATAATGCTTGTCATAGTATTTGTGCGCGCGATAGTGTTTTTGCGGTTTGTGGTAGTGGCCGCGGTGATGACGATGCTGGTCGCCATGACAATTACGATGCGCATAGCGGTGGTTAACATGGTAGCTGGTTGTGTGATGATCTCGATCACGCGAATCGTAAGCGGCGTAGATTACAGCTGCACCTAACAACAAGGCGGCGGCCTCTTTCCCATCGGCTTGCGCTTGCGCAGGCGCGATGGCGACAGCCATTGCCAGCGCAGCGGCCCCAATGATGGCGCGGAAATCAGCGTATGGTCGGGTTGAATTGTTGGTTAATTGCATATTGGCATCCTCCTCGGAGCGTCAAATGCAATGTAACGTTGAGTATATGAATGAAGCCTGAAGGGGTGGCTGCCAAACAAAAAAGGCTTCACCTTTCGGCGAAGCCTTTTATGTATTGGTGGTGAGACGGGACGCCGGTTTTGTTCCCATAATAGGAACTGAACTAGTCCCTCAATTGCTTTAGTAAGCCAATGCGGGTCTATGCTTACGCAGGAGCTTCGGAACCCTGTTTGTCAGAAGTTAGCAGAAACTCGGTTGACAATTGGCTTGGCTCCGCGGCTTCACCATTGAACGAAATTTGATATCCCATTGCCTTATAGCTTTTCTCCCGTTTGTTGAACATTCGTTGCAACATAGGGAGCGAGCAATCGACATAATCGTAAATGGTGACACGGTCTTTGCCATCCGACTCTCGGTGAATACGCCCAGCATACTGAGCCAGTGAACCTTTCCATGCAATGGGCATG